>NZ_JAQMSD010000130.1 GCF_028330525.1 Spirulina sp. CS-785/01 | reverse complement strand
CTCTCTTATGTCTCAAAGGTGATTCATCGTAAGGATGGGTATAAGTATGGCTTTGTGGCCTAATGTCAAAAAAAGTCGAGTAAATCCCCTACTAGAGGTTAACCCCATCTAAATCTTGTGATTTTAGATGGGGACTGCGCTTAACCGTTGTTCAAGGGGAATGAGACTTATTTCTCAACGATCAGTTTTCCAACCATGCCGGCCCCCCGGTGAGGTTGACAATAGAATTCATATTCTCCAGCCGGAGCATCTTCGGGGATGTTGGTGGCGTAGGATTCACCAGGAGAGAACAGGAGTTTATTATGGGAGAGGCTGGCTTTATCAATTCCACCCGGAACTTTGTTGAAAACGGCGTTGTGAGGGGCCAGTTTGTTCATGACAAACTTGACGGTATCTCCGGGTTGAACGGTTAGGGTGTCGGGGACATAGACTAAGGACCCATCGTCTGCACCCATTTTGATGGTATAGGTTTCTGCCAATGCGGGAGCAGCACTAACCGCAAAGCTAGCGACGGCGAGGCACAGGATAGAGAAAAATAATCCGAGTTTCTTGAACATAATCTTTGACAGTGTGTCGTTTTTAACTGCAATACAGATTTTATCCTGTCCTGTCCCTCAAAACAAAAAGAGTTGTTTGTAGTACAACAAAAAGAGTACAGTTGGGCGGACTGTACTCCCTTGATTGATAATGAATGAGGGGCTAAGTAAGGACCGATTAGTTTACGGTTTTACCCCCACCCCACATGATGCCTTGGAGTTTCGGCTGCACGAGAATATATCCAGCAATGGCTTCTAAGTCCTCTTGACTATAGGGACGCATTTCCGGCCAGAGGTCAGAGCGACTGGTACTGGGATGTAATTCACTGATCTCAATTTCCCCATCGTAGGTGGTGGGGTTTTGCATATAGTCTGCTAAGGCTTTGATATTATCACGGGGGGGTTCTGCACCTTTGAGGTCAGAGAGTTTTAAGGTCACGTTCGGATTGGTTTTGGTTCGTCCGGCCATGTGACATTGAGAACAGGTGTTGTTAAAGAGGCGTTTGCCTTTTTCCAGTTCTTGGTTGCTGATGGTCACTTCTTCGCCAGCTTCATTCAGTGTGATGGTGCGGTATTCGGCATTCACGTCAACGGCGAAAGCGGTCGAGGTGCTGATCTGAAATCCTAACAGGACGGTTGCGATCGCAACCCAGATTAATCTTAACGGACGCATCGTTCTCCTCCAAATTTTTTTTGATTGGTATAGCAGCAATACAGCATAATCTCTATTAAACGCCTCAATCTCCCCCTCCTGTCACTTCATCTGTTCTAGGGTACATCGTTGAATGATGATGACTGGCTCAGTTCAGCATCAGGAAATGAAGATTGAGTGATTTGCTTCCTTAATATCATGCCATCCAACCGCACTCTTTTTAAGCGGGGTTTTCAGTTCTTGGGGAGAAAAGCCTCAACCCAGGCGATCCCGAAAACTCTGCTCTGTGTTACCATCTGTGGTATATTTAACCTCTTTTTTTATGAACAGGAGACATGAGTAAGGTTCTGGTGCTAAACGCCTCCTACGAACCGCTCAACATCACAAGTTGGCGACGGGCGGTTGTTCTTTTACTCAAAGGGAAAGCCGAGCAGCTTGAATATAATACCAGAGAGATTTACACTAAAATCCCTTTACCCACGGTTATTCGACTGCGTTACTATGTCCGAGTCCCATACAAGGAGATTCCCTTAACTCGACGTAATATTTTGGAGCGCGATGACCACACTTGTCAATACTGTAATTATCGTGGGGATAATTTAACCCTCGATCATGTCGTTCCTCGGTCTAGAGGGGGGAAGGACAGTTGGGATAACTTAGTTGCAGCCTGTGTGCGCTGTAATGTCAAGAAAGGCAACCGCACTCCAGAGGAAGCTCAAATGCCTCTCTCAACCCGTCCTCGTCGTCCCTATAGTAGCTTACATTTTGAGATTGCTCGCTATATCCGCAGTGGCCGTAATGAGGAGTGGAAGAAATATGTGATTGGGATTTAATTAAATTAATGGATAATGGATAATGAAAATTAAATGTTCAGGAATTCAACAAACAACCAACAATAAATAAGCTGTCGCACATTTAAATTGAGATTTTTGTCCCCTAGCCCCCTTGCCACAAGGCATTTGGGTAAAAGAAGAAGTCAATAACAGCTTAACTAAGCACAAATAACCAAGAACAAATAACCAAGCATAAATAACCAAGCATAAATAGCCAAGCACAAATTACCAAGAACCAAGAACCAAAAACCAAAATAATGACAGCTTACCTTTATCAACGCCTTCGTCTCCAGTTTGATCTTCAGTATGAGGGGATTGAGTGGGGGAGTGATTTATCGGCCATTGCGCAAACGCCTGATCATCTTCTCTGGTTTGGGTCTGATGAGGCTACCAGTATAGAATGTCTTAGTCCTCTTAATAGTTCTACGTTTGGGAATCATCGGTCTTTTCCTCTTAATCAGATTTTTCCCGATATTGACCCCGAACAGGGAGAAGTGGATATTGAAGGATTAAAGTATAATGAGGGTTATATTTGGGTTGTGGGGTCTCACAGTAGCAAGCGAAGTAAGGCGAAGGGTAAGAAAGTTAATAAAGGGGAATTGGTGGAGATTGAACGAGAACCGAATCGTTATTTGTTGGGACGTATTCCGGTACAAAATAGTGCGTTAGTCCAGCGATCGCAAGATTTAACGGCTGCTTGTCTCCAGCGAGAGGGGACGAGTAATCGTTTAATGGTCGCTTTAGCTGAAGATGAGATGTTAGGGAGTATTATTAGTTCTAATCTCCCTAGTAAGGATAATGGCTTTGATATTGAAGGAATCGCTGTAAGTGAAGACCGAATTTTTCTAGGGTTGCGGGGGCCGGTTTTACGGGGTATTGCGATTTTGCTGGAGTTAAAAGTAAAGGCAGAGAATGGTATTTTAGAATTGCAACCCATTGGTAAAGAAGACCAACTCTATCGCCAACATTTCCTCGACTTAGGCGGGATGGGAATTCGTGATCTGTGTTGGCATGGTGAGGATTTATTGGTTTTAGCTGGGCCAACTATGGATTTAGATGGGACAATCTCAGTGTATCGTCTCCCTGACCCTTTAGACTTAAAAGCGAATCGTCTCGCCTCCTTAGACAACGAGAAATTAGCTTTTTTATTCGAGATACCCCATAGTTTAGGCGGCGATCGCGCAGAAGGCATTATCCCCTACACTACAGACTGGGGAGATCAAGCCTTATTGGCCGTTTACGACTCCCCCCACCCCAACCGGGTTTTAAAACCAGGAGACGTTTTAGCGGATTTATGGAAGTTGTAGGGAGTTGGTAATGGGGGATGGGTAATGGGGGATGGGAGATGGGGAAGATGGGGAGTAACAACTGGTTACTGGTAACAGTTTACTCTCGGTGAAACTAAAAATCGCTGGAAGTTGGCTAAAAGCCTTGCTGTGATTAGTTTCTGACCTTCTTTTTAGGTTAACTTCCTCCTTATTCGGTCCTGGTTGGTGAGCTTGCCGTTCACGTAGTGTGCGCGGAGCGCAAACCACTGCCCTCTGCCATCTGCCATCTGCCTTCGGATACTGTTCCCTGTTCCCTTTTTCACAAAGAACAATCAACTCTCCAAAACATCCCAAACTTGCGGCATAGTTTCATGCTTTTCTCCATTGGCATTCACCACCACCAGTAAACCCCGTTGTTGATAAAAATTAACCAAAGGGGCCGTTTTTTGATGATATTCCACTAAACGCCGTTCAATGGCCTCCGGTTTATCATCATCCCGTTGGCCAACTGTTCCCCCACAGACATCACACACCCCTGACACCTTGGGGGGAAAATTAATTAAATGATAGGTGGCCCCGCAGTTTTGACACACCCGACGGTTGGACAGACGACGGATAATGACTTCCTTCTCCGCATTAAACTTTAGCACCTTATCCACCGCCAAATCAGGCTTTTGTTCTAAAGACTCCGCTTGGGGTATGGTGCGGGGAAACCCATCTAAAATAAAGCCATTTTGACAATCTTCTTGGTGAATGCGTTCTGAAAGTATCTCTAATACCAACTCATCGGGAACAAGTTCCCCCGTTTTCATATAACCTTCAATCTTTATCCCTAGGGGGGTTTGCAACTTCATTGCATTCCGTAATAAGTCACCTGTGGAAATTTGCGGGATTTGTTTTTTTGCCATGACCTCTTTGGCAAATGTCCCTTTTCCAACTCCCGGTGATCCCAAAAAAATTAATCTCATGCCTTTTTCAACAACACACTATGCAGCCTATTCTACGATGACAGGAGTCCCCATTTCTACTTTCTCAAATAAGGCCACAATATCTCGATTGCGCATCCGGACACAGCCATGAGACACGGCTTGGCCGATTAACTCCTCATTGGGAGTCCCATGAAAGCCGATAAAATTCTGGCCATCAGTCCAAAAGCCTATCCAACGCACTCCTAACGGGTTATTCGGTCCTGGGGTGATAATTTCTCCGGTGAAGGGGTGTTCCCAGGTGGGGTGTTCGACTTTTTGTATGACTTGGAATTCTCCCGTGGGGGTTTCCCATCCCTGGCGGCCAATGGCCACGGGGTAACTGGTGATCAGGGTTTCGCCATCGTAATAATAAACCCTGCGATCGCGCAATCGCAAAACCAACCGTTTCTCCGACACCTCCGGCAAAAACCGTGACCCATCTCCCAAAGGAGGAATATTCAACCGTCCCACCGTTACAGATTGTGCTGTGCTACGGAGGGGAAACAGCAACCCGATACTCAGACCAGCAAGAAGAAAGAAGCAAAAAAAACGTCTCACTGTTTAACTCAAAAGGTTGGGATTACGCTTTTATTATAGAATATTGCTTGATTAACTACGCTGTTGTACATTTAACTTGGTAGGTGATCCTAGGGAACTCCGGAACTGGAAGCAAGAGATTAGAGTATTTTTGCCTCACTTCAATGACCCCCACCTACTTCGTGAGGTGGGGGAGTGGGGAGAGATAACCTTCCCGTAGCTGCGAATAGCTCTCCAGGGGTATTGCGGATTAACACTACTGGTCGTTTCTCTAGACCGGATTAGCTGTAAGGGGGCGG
>NZ_JAQMSD010000129.1 GCF_028330525.1 Spirulina sp. CS-785/01 | reverse complement strand
CACGGTTAACGCTGTGTCCTGGACTAACCCAGTTGGGCGAGATTCCACCCCCTCACATATAATCCCAACTAGAGAAACATTTGGAAGTGTTTACTCATTAACCGCTCTTGGCTCTATTCGCAGCTACGGGAAGGTTATCTCCTCCCACTCCCTCACCTCACGAAGTAGGTGGGGGTCATTGAATTATCCAACATAGTCCCTAACAAATATAACAACGCCATCCGCACCGCCACCCCACTGGTGACTTGTTGGGAAATTAAACTGAGACGGGGATCATCCATTAACTCTGAACTTAACTCCACTCCCCGATTCACGGGCCCAGGGTGGAGAATTTTCACGTCCGGGTGACAGGACTGCAAGCGATCGCGGGTAATCCCAAACTGCTGATGATACTCCCGTAAACTGGGTAACAGGTGTTGGGTCATGCGTTCCCGTTGTAACCGTAACGTCATCACAAAATCTGCCTTCGCTAACGCTGGATCAAGATGCCAATGGAGTTGTACCTTCCCCATAGACCCAAACTCCAACGGTAACAACGTCGGCGGCCCCGCTAAATGCACCTCGGCCCCCGCAGTGGTTAAACTCCAAATATTAGAACGGGCCACACGAGAATGGAGAATATCCCCCACAATTGCCACTTTTTTCCCCTGTAAGGACTCAATCTGGGGGGAGTCATTGTCGAGTAACAAACAGAGGGTAAACAAGTCTAATAATGCCTGGGAGGGGTGTTCGTGTTGTCCATCTCCCGCATTTAAAATACTCACTCCCGTTTCTAGCCGGTCCATTTCTTGGGCAATAATCTGGGGGACTCCGGCCTGTTTATGGCGTATGGTCATAATATCGGCCCCCATGGCCAAATAGGTCTTAGCCGTGTCTAAAATCGTCTCCCCCTTACTCAAAGACGACGAACTAGAGGCAAAATTTAATGTATCTGCCGAGAGTCGTTTGGCCGCTAACTCAAAACTGCTGCGAGTGCGAGTCGAGGGTTCAAAAAAGAGATTCGCCACCACTTGCCCTTGTAAGGCAGGGACTTTTTTGGTGGGCCGGGAGAGAATTTCTCGGAAACTGGCCGCCGTTTGCAAAATGGTATTGTATTCCTCCCGACTAAAATCGGCGAGAGAAAGAATATGGCGACGAGTCCAAGTGGGGGGGGGTGTCATTTGCAGTCATTCATCCAAGCAAGCATCCTCTATTAAATCATCCGGAGGACGCGATCGCATCCTCGAATACAGGTTTTTAATGAAACCCATCAGGGAAACTGCCATGAAATATCTTATCTCTTTATTAAGTGGTGCGATCGCACTAACGGTTGTCGGTTATCAATCCCTCGACGGCCTCACCGACAAAACCCAATCCCTCTTAGCCCAAGCTAACCCCACTCAACCCTCGAACACCGTCCAAACCATCACTCTCCCCCCCAGCAAACAACTCCCCGCAGAAGTTACCATCGAAACCTCCCCACCCGTGGCCAAGGGACTCTCGGTGCAAATTTTCCATCCTGATCGCCATTGTGACACCTTAATCTCAGAATCCGCTACTGTCTCCCCCCAAAATTCCCTAGAGGAGGCCATTGGTAAAACTATTAAACAAGGCATTAATGGCGATTTTTCCCTAGCGGGATATCGTGTCAATGTCAATAATGGGACAGCGACGATTGATTTCCGTCTAGCTGCCGACAGTCGCCGCAATTTCCAATCTTTATCCCAATGTGAATTATTCGCCCTGTTCGGCAGTTTACGTCAAACCTTAACCCAAAACCCCCAATGGAATATTAAAACTGTCCGTTTCACTGAACAAGGACAGGAGATTTCTCTTTAGAATAAATAGGGAATAGGGAATAGGGTATAGGGAATAGGAAATAAGGGAATAAATAGAGAATAAATTTTGGGTGTACCTCACGCTTCGTGACAATTGCTATATTATCTATCACCAATTACCAATTACCAACTAATAATCACATTTTCCTTGAACAAAATTAGTTGCTTGTACCGTTGAAACTGCCGGGGAATATAAATAGCCTTGGGCAAACTCACAACCTAATTGTTGTAACAATTGGACTTGTTTTTGAGTTTCTACCCCCTCAGCCACTAACGTCATTCCTAAACGATGGGCTAACGTAACTATGGTTTCAACAATCTCAGTTTTACTGGTATGAACATCTAACCCTTGGACAAAACTCCGGTCAATCTTTACCGTATCAATGGGATATTCATGGAGACGACTTAGGGAAGAATAGCCAATCCCAAAATCATCAATACATAACCCAAACCCTAAACTTTTTAATGCCTTTAAACGGTCGCCTTGTAACGTTTCTGCCTCCAATAAACAACTCTCCGTCACCTCTAACTGTAACCCTTGGGGAGAGACTCCTGTTTTCTCACACAGATGGGTAATTTGTTCTACAAAATCCACCTGTTTCAGTTGAATGGGGGATAAATTCACATGAAGTAATAAGTCAGGATTCTCTTGTTGCCATTGAAGGAGTTGCTGACAACTTTGTTGTAAAATCCACATCCCCAAAATATGAATTAATCCCGTTTCTTCGGCCACCGGAATAAACTCCGTTGGGGAAATTATCCCCCGTTGAGGATGTCGCCAGCGAATTAACACCTCAAACCCCTTTAACGCTCCGGTAGCTAAGGAAACAATGGGTTGATAGTATAAGAAAAACTCTTGGCGATCTAATCCCCACCGGAGATCATTTTCTAACTGTAACCGTTCACAAGCATGAATTTGCATCAGGGGATTAAAGACCGCATACTGGCCCCGGCCTTTGGCTTTGGCCCGATACATGGCCACATCGGCATCCCGTAACAGGGTTTCGGGTTGGGTATAATGGGAGTTACCTAAGACAATGCCAATGCTGGTTCCGGTAAAGACTTCGTAATGCTCCAGTTGAAAGGGAAGATAGAGTAAGGTTTGAATACTGCGGGCCACAGCGATCGCATCTTCTAACCCGTTAATATGTTCTAAGAGTAGCGCAAACTCATCGCCCCCCAGTCGAGCAATAGTGCAATTCTTTTCTAAATGGCGTTGTAATCGCTGTGCAACGGCTTTTAACAGGGCATCTCCCACCAAATGACCTAAACTATCATTCACCACCTTAAAGCGGTCTAAATCGAGAAATAAGACGGCATAGCGATAGGTTTGGGGATGGGTGTGGGATTGCGCGATCGCATTTTCGAGACGATGGGTAAAACACACCCGGTTGGGTAAACAAGTCAAGGCATCGTGCATGGCACTGTAGAGGAGTTTCTCCTCCGCAATGCGTTTTGCGGTGATATCCTGCACCGTCCCCTCATAATAAAGCAATTTCCCCGTTTCATCCCGCACCGCACGAGTATCCTCAACAATCCAAATCATCGACCCATCTCGACAATACACCTGAGACTCAAAATTCGAGACTGTATCATTTTGCTGCAATAATTGAATCAACTGGGACCGACGCTCTGGGTCCACATAGAGTTGGTGTCGAATATTGGTCAAGTCTGCGATCAATGCTTCCGGGCAATCATAGCCATAAATCGCCGCCAAGGCCGGATTGGCACTAATATAATGACCATCGGGAGTCGTTTGAAATATCCCCACCGCAATATTCTCAAAAATATCCCGGTATTTCTCCTCGGCCCGATGAGTGGCCACACGGGACTTCTTTTGCTCAATGGCCACCCCTGCTAAATAGGTGGCAAACTCCACAAAATGCCGATCTTCGTCATTGGGGAGACGGGGTTGTTGAGCATATAAAGCAAAGATGCCTAATAATTCCTCTTGAGAAGAAAAAATGGGAATCGACCAATAACTCCGTAAGTTATAATTCAAGGCAAGAGACCGATAATCCCGCCAAAAGGGTGTTTTCGCAATATCGGGAATGATCACTTCTTGCCAATACATCCCGGATTCTGCTAAAAATTGAGGCGCGATCGCCTTAATATACTCTTGAGGCAGTGTCACCGCTACCGATGGCTGAAAGGATTGGCCCGTCTCATCCAATAACCAAATTGAAGCCATTATCTCCCGATATTGCTGTTCAATCATTGCAATCAACACCGCCAAAGTCTCCTCAAGATTTTGGTCTGTTGCAATCATCTCCAAAACCCGTTTTTGGCTGGCCAATAACTGAGCCATGGCTTCATGGTCACTCATAATCGGGGACACAGGTAAAAGTGGGTGTCTTGCTTGGGGCGGCAAATTATACACGATAACAATGCAAAGATAATAAGGGTTCGGCGTTGAAGCTGACTCTCTTTCTGTTGTACGTCCTTTTGTGAAGACAATTTGTATATTTAGTTACTCGCTTTTAATCTCTAATCCCCAAAAAATGCCAAATTTTTGCGGATTTTTGGCCAATTTGCCCCTTTTCCCTTTTTTCTAATCAGTAAAGTTTAGTCAACTTCTCATTAAGATTTTTGGCAAAATCTCCCCGGCCTGCAAAAGTTTCCATTGAAAAAGAAACTCCGCAACGAGGTTTTTAATTCGTTGCAGAGTTACCTCTTAGAATCAGCCCTGTCAAGGTGGGTAACGAGATATGGCGGTTTGGAGTCGCCCTCACCCCCCAACCCCCTCTCCCAACCTTGGGAGAGGGGGAGAAAATGTCTCTCACAAGTGTCTGAAACAACGGTGTCTCGTTCTACAATTT
>NZ_JAQMSD010000128.1 GCF_028330525.1 Spirulina sp. CS-785/01 | reverse complement strand
TTGAAAGCTAGACATTGATTGACATTGTTCAATTTTTGTTGACTTAGAAAGGGACGAGCGTGCAGACTCAGCCATAAATCCTGTAAAAAGGTAGGCTACCTTGAGAGGGTCATCACACCCAAGTGTAAACGCCAGCACTTAGCCCTGTGGTCTGTAATTAAACTGAATACCAACGATGAATGGAGGTAGTGTTACAGACGTAAAAAGCCCTTTGAAGTTTGTCGAGGCCAACCTTACAGTTTAACTGACTGGCTGAAGAAGCCCTGAAAATCATGTGCAATTACGCATTTCTCATAGACCAAAATCAAACCCCTTTGAAACCTGTTCATCCGGCACGGGCCAGAAAACTCCAGGATGGGTATAAGTAGGGCTTTGTGGCCTAATGTCAAAAAAAGTCGAGTAAATAGCCTACTAGAGGTTAACCCTCCTAAACTAAGTCACTATACATAGAAAAAGCCAACATGATAGCCCAAGACCAAGTTAACAAAATCGTTTGGAATCAACATCACGACCCCTTTGAAGTCCTAGGACCTCATCCCCTCGAACAAAACGGCAAAGTCCACAGTTGGGTCATTCGGGCCTACCTCCCCAACGCCGAAAAAGCCTGGGTCATCTGCCCCGATGACCGCAAAGAATACCTCATGCAGGCCATCCACCATCCCAACTTCTTCGAGTGCAAAATCGACCAAGAAGAACTCATCGACTATCAACTCCGCGTCCGGGAAAGCGGCCATGAACGAGTCATCTATGACCCCTACGCCTTCCGGTCTCCCCAACTCACCGACACCGACATTCACCTCTTTGCCGAAGGCAACCACCACCGCATTTACGAAAAAATGGGCGCTCACGTCATGGAAATTAATGGCGTAAAAGGCGTTTACTTCGCCGTCTGGGCCCCCAACGCTCGCAACGTCTCCATTTTAGGGAGCTTCAACAACTGGGATGGTCGCCATCACCAAATGCGGAAACGCGGCAACGGCACCTGGGACCTATTCATCCCTGAACTCGGAGAAGGCACTCACTACAAATACGAAGTGAAAAACTTCGACGGTCACATCTACGAAAAAACCGACCCCTACGGCTTCTGGCAAGAAGTCCGCCCCAAAACCGCCTCCATCGTCGCCGACTTGGACAGCTACCAATGGCACGACGAAGAATGGCTGGAAAACCGCCGCAACAGTGAACCCCTCAAAAAACCCATCTCCGTCTATGAAGTCCATTTAGGGTCATGGCGACACGAAGCCATAGACTATCCCCCCCAAGGGGTAGATGGCCCAGAAACCCCCGTACAAGCCAACGACTACAAACCCGGAGCCCGTTACCTCACCTACTACGAATTAGCCGAACGTCTCATCCCCTACGTTAAAGACCTCGGTTACACCCACGTCGAACTCCTCCCCGTCGCCGAATATCCCTTTGATGGGTCTTGGGGGTATCAAGTCACCGGATATTATGCCCCTACCTCCCGCTTTGGCAAACCCCGCGATTTTATGTACTTCGTCGATAAATGCCACGAAAATGGCATTGGGGTGATTGTGGATTGGGTCCCCGGCCACTTCCCCAAAGACGGCCACGGCCTCGCCTTCTTCGATGGCAGTCACCTCTACGAATACGCTGACCCCCGCATTGGCGAGCATAAACAATGGGGAACATTGGTCTTTAACTACGGACGCAACGAAGTCCGCAACTTCTTAGTAGCCAATGTAATTTTCTGGTTTGATAAATTCCACATTGACGGCATTCGTGTCGATGCCGTGGCCTCCATGCTCTATCGTAACTATCTGCGTCCCGACGGAGAATGGACGGCCAATGAGTATGGGGGAAGTGAACACCTAGAAGCACGAGAATTTATCTGTCAATTTAACAGTGTTCTCTATAACTATTATCCGGGGGCCCTGTCTATCGCCGAGGAGTCCACTGAATGGCCGATGGTCTCTTGGCCCACCTATGTTGGAGGGTTAGGGTTTAACCTCAAATGGAATATGGGCTGGATGCACGATATCTTAGACTATTTCAGTATGGACCCCTGGTTCCGTCAGTTCCACCAAAATAACCTGACTTTCAGTATGTGGTATCACCACAGTGAGAACTATATGCTCGCTTTGTCTCACGATGAGGTGGTTCACTGTAAGAGCAACATGATAGGCAAAATGCCGGGGGATGAATGGCAAAAATACGCCAACGTCCGCGCTTTATTTAGCCATATGTACGGCCACCCCGGTAAAAAGACCATGTTCATGAGTATGGAGTTTGGTCAGTGGAGTGAGTGGAATGTTTGGGGGGACTTAGAATGGCATTTATTACAATACGAACCCCATCAACAACTGAAACTCTTTTTCCAAGACTTAAACGCCCTTTATCTCCGCGAACCTGCGTTATATGAGAAAGACTATGAGGAGGAGGGCTTTGAGTGGATCGATTGCAGCGATAATCGTCACAGTGTCATTGCCTATATCCGTCGGAGTAATGATCCAGGGAATTTCCTGATTATCGTGTGTAACTTCACCCCTCAACCCCATAGCCATTATCGCGTCGGTGTGCCAGAATTAGGCTTCTATACGGAGATTTTCAATAGTGATGCCCGTCAGTATGGGGGCAGTAATATGGGGAATTTAGGCGGTAAATGGGCTGAAGAATGGTCTTATCAGAATATGCCCTATTCTCTCGATCTCTGTCTGCCGCCGTTAGGTGCATTGATCCTCAAGTTAGACCGAGATAAGAGTCAGGAAGCGTTAGATGTGGACAGTGAAACCATTGAATAATCGCTGAATCATAGCCCGTTCACACCCACGTTCACACCATTATTCTGAGAATCAGGAGAGATACGCTTAGGGGTGTCTCTCCTTTCTGATGTTAAGATACAGAGTCGGGGTCAATTCCTAGTTGTTGTAAACGCTCTCTTAGTTGTTGTAATTCGGTTTCAGCACGTTCTCTTTGTTGTCTTGCTTGTTCTGCCCGTTGTCGTTCTCTATCTCGTTGTTCTACAATTTCCACATAACTGGCAAACCGTTCTCCATTGGGATGAAATAACGCTAAATTTCCCCCATTCACTGAAAACGTAACTCCCAAACGGGGACTTCTCCACCCCTCCATAGAATTAATTTCCCTTAACTGGCCTTCTCTCCTCAACCATCCCTGCAAGGGATTGTGTTTCGGGTTATACAGGTAATATTCCTCTACCCCATAGCGTTGATAAAATTGAAACTTCTTCTCCATCTCCCGTCTGCTGTTGCTTTCCGAGAGTATTTCAAAGACCACTTGCGGGGCAATATTGTCTTCTTCCCATTGTTTATAAGACCGTCTATCCCCTTTTGGCCGTCCCAACACTACCATGACATCCGGTGCTTGTCTGGGGGGGGTCTCTCCTGTTGCGACTTGTTCTGGGGTTAGTCTGACGGGATACCAGAATAAGTCTCCTGCAACGAAGACATTTTCTGTGTCCTGAAATAAGGCTTCTAGCCCACCTTGTATAGTGACAATGAGACGAAATTGTCTTGTATTATCAGCCAAAGGTTTACCGTCACTTTCGGGATAAATTAAATCTTCGTCTAGGAAGGGGGGATGGAGTCGGTGTGCCATGAGAAGATAGAAGTGTCAAGACTTTGACCCCATTATAAACAGTGCGGGAAGCGTTTACCTTTGTCAACTGTTGTTTTAATTAATTGTAGGTTGGGTGAAGTGTAGCTTAACCCAATATTCCCACGGTGGAAAATGTTGGGTTAGTCTCCTTGACGGGGGTAAGCCCTAAAGGGCTTACTACGAACGTCTTATTAACCAAAGGTTGAACCTTTCCAACCCCACATGGGACGATCTACACTGGCAAATTCAATATAGATGCGTTCAATGGGGACTCCTAATTTGTTATTCACTTCTTGACAAAAATCTTGGCTCATTTCTTTCGTTTGCGACGGACTCATATTGCCCAAGTTTTTAATTTCTATGTAACAAACAGGCTCTTCTGTTGTCCCTGCAAAGGTCATAGGCACATCAGCTTCCAAAGAGGTCATGACATAGGATTCGGGTTTCCCTAAATGTTTGGATAACTTGCCTGATAAACTTTTTAATAACCCTTCCACTTGGCTGGTTTCGGGTTTCTGGACGGAAGATTGTACTTTGATTAATGGCATTATTCTTTTCTCCTGACAATAAATAAATGCTTGACAAATTACAGTAAATAGTGTATATGGCTAGCCACCATACTGCCATCCGGTAGTTTCGAGGAGGAGTTGCTGGCCTTCTCGGTGGACTCCTGCACCGATGACTTCACCGACGAAAACGGTGTGATCTCCTTCTTCTACGCTGCCAACGACGCGACATTCTACGTAACCGAGGGAGTCCGTAATAATGGGACATCCGGTTTCTGCTCCGGTGGTATAGTCCACTCCGGCTAATTTATCACCGACGACGCGCTGAGGTTTGAAAAATTGGGCGGCTAGGTCTTTTTGTCCGTCTTCGAGGAAGCTGAGGGCAAAAACTCCTGTTTTCTTAATCATGGCATGAGAGCCGGAGTCTTGGCGCACACAGTTGACCACTAGAGGGGGTTTAAAGGAGGACTGCATGACCCAACTGGCCGTAAACCCGTTTAATTCATCTCCGTCTTTGACTCCGCAAATATAGAGTCCGTGGGGAATTTTGCGTAGTATTGTCTTTTTGGCTTTTTCGTCAAGCATGATTAACAGTGAACAGTTACCAGTAAACAGTAAACAGTAATTAGCCATCCGTAATCAGTCAACGGTCAGAAATCTGCTGAAATGACTGTGTGGTTGCCCAAATGCTTGATGGAATGTTGGTCATGGTGCTAAGAAACCGGGTTTCTTTGAGAATTGTGAGATAATCTTCTAACTTTGGATAGAAACCCGGTTTCTCCCCTAACCAACAACCAACAACCAACAACCAACAACAAGTTATCCAAGAATTTACCAAGGGACTTTTGCTGTTACTTGCATTAACCAGGGGTGTCCCCACCAGAGGAGGAAGATAAAGCCGGTTACTCCTACATAGGCTGGTTTGAGGAATTCTTGGGGTTTTAGGGGTTGGCGACCGTCTAGAATGGCACGGAAGGGGATGACGGAGGTGCGGTCTTTGGCTTTAAGGAAGGTGTCGCCATAACGGGAGTATAACCTACGATCGCCGTGCCAAACGGCAAAGATATGATGAGCAATTAACCCCAAGGATGTCACCAGTGTAAAAGTTGTGCCAATCCACAGGGTATGGGCCACACACCAAATAATTTGTCCCACCATCTGGGGATGACGGGTGATGCGGATGATTCCCGTTTCGTAGAGATGGACTTGGGGTTTGGTGACGGCGGCAATCTCTAGTAAATTAAAGGTGGCGGGATAGAGGAAGAAAAAGGACAGCGCACTCAGTCCCCACACCGTCGCTTTAATGCCTGTCACTTCTTGCACTTGCCACAATAATGCGCCATCGTAGCGGTGATTGAAGAAATAGATAATTAATACTGTGGCCAGGGGGATACTCACTAGCGCAAATAGGACACGATACAGTCTCGCGCCAATTTTGCTTTCTCCCCAAGGCCGTAAGGCCGCTAGACCGCTATGGGCGATCGCAAAACCCAACAGCAGTAAAACCATAATCCCGTGGCTCGGGGTCAACCAAGACAGTTCCATAAGCTAAATTATGTTAAGCAATACTAATCATTGTATAAAGAGTTGATCCCTAGTTGTGATACTGTCAATTTGAGCAGGTAATCTCTAACCTATGTCCGTTGATTGTTATAACCTAAACCAATCAGACTGGGCAAGAGACTATCTGAGATCACTTCTTTCCTCACATTAGACATTATGTCTGAAATTCCGTTCACCCTTGACCAACTCCGAATCCTCAAGGCCATTGCCACAGAGGGGAGTTTCAAACGCGCAGCCGATAGCCTGTATGTATCGCAACCTGCGGTAAGTTTGCAAGTTCAGAATCTCGAACGACAGATGGATGTTCCTCTCTTTGACCGAGGGGGCCGACGAGCGCAAATGACTGAAGCGGGGTATCTACTGCTCAGTTATGGGGAAAAAATCCTCAGTTTGTGCCAAGAAACTTGTCGCGCGATCGAAGATTTACAAAACTTGCAAGGGGGAACGCTCATTATTGGCGCGTCCCAAACCACAGGTACTTATCTTCTCCCCCGGATGATTGGTCGTTTTCGCCATCAATATCCCGATGTGTCCGTACAATTGCAAGTCCATTCCACCCGACGCACCTCCTGGAGTGTCGCCAATGGACAAGTTGATATGGCCATCATTGGCGGAGAAGTCCCTGCTGAGTTACAGGATGTCTTACTGGTCAAACCCTATGCAGAGGACGAACTGGCGTTAATTTTACCTGCGTCTCATCCCCTGGCGAAGGCGGAGACGGTGTACAAGGAAGACTTGTACAAGTTGAATTTTATTGCCTTGGATTCCCAATCTACTATCCGTAAAGTGATTGATCAGGTTCTCATTCGAGCCGATATCGATCCCAAACGTTTAAAAATTGAGATGGAATTAAATTCCATTGAAGCAATTAAGAATGCGGTGCAGTCGGGGTTAGGGGCGGCTTTTGTCTCTATTTCGGCGATTGAAAAAGAATTGCAGATGAATGTGTTGCATCGCGCAACGATTCATGATGTGGTGGTCAATCGAACGTTAGCGGTGATTATTAATCCCAACCGTTATCGTTCTAAAGCAGCAGAAGCCTTTATTAATGAGATTTTGCCCGCGTTTTCCACCCATAAACATTTTATTCTGTTTGACAAGAA
This sequence comes from Spirulina sp. CS-785/01, assembly GCF_028330525.1. Taxonomy (GTDB): domain Bacteria; phylum Cyanobacteriota; class Cyanobacteriia; order Cyanobacteriales; family Spirulinaceae; genus JAQMSD01. Next base: position 15,605 of record NZ_JAQMSD010000128.1, on the reverse strand, counting down.
AACATTACCCCCCGACCCCATTCAGGAGATTGCACCGATTATTAATACGGAATGAGGGATAATTCATGATGTCCAAGATATGATGAATGTCGGGCTTTTTTCCAAGGTTTCATACAGTTCTTGATTATGTATCTGAGATCAGGCATTTTTTACCAAAAATGCCTTGACTTTTTCTTGCAAATGCTTTATATTCATAATGGGAAATAGACGCGCACCTATATAGTCCCTTTTCCCAAAAAAGTAATCCTCCATCTAGTCCCCAATCCCTCTATCATCCCTTGGTTATATAATGGAGGTTATATAATGGAGGTTATATAAAGGACGTTTTACTGTTTACAACTCAATGTTAAATGGTTTCTTGCGTCTCTCAACCCGTTAAAAACGGGTTTAATATTTTAGTCTTGGGTTTAACTTTGGGTTTAACTTTGGGTTTAACTTTGGGTTTAACCTAATGTTGGGTTTAACCTAATGTGCATTTACTCTCCAAAAAACCAAGTTAACGCAAGTACCAAAAGTCCTAATAACACCCAATTTATCAAATTTTGGAGTTGATGGACGATATCTAACCCCAAGATGGCAAACCCATAAGCAAATAACCAGTTTCCTAGAATTAAGAGGAAAAGAACCACAAAAATCGGCATAAGTCAAGAATAAATAATTAATTTTGTCCTAAGACTATCTTCTCAAAGGCCGCAGTGGAGAAGTCTATTTTTACGGCACTGTGTAGGTTAGGACTGACGGTGATATCATCAATAGTATAGACGTTCACAAACCCGAATAAGGTCGCTTTAATGTCTGCTTTGCGGGGAATAACTTCTACATATTTACGCAGATATCCACTACTTAAATGTAAGTCCACGTCGATGCGGTGGTAGTTTCCCACATTAACAAATCCAAACATTCTGATATTGACATTTGATTGTTCTTGTGTTAAGTAATCTTTTAAAGTAAATGTTGCAACATCGACCATTTCTTCTAGTCCTTGGGGACTGGTTAAATTGTCTTTGAATTGTTTTAATAATTGTACCAGTCCTTGGTCATCATAATTTTCTAATAAGAGTTCTAGTTTAAAGCCTAATTTTTCTTCATCGACGGCACTTTTGAGATACGCTAAAACCCCTTCTTTAAAGGAATCTGGGACTTTGTTGGGTTCGGGTTGACTGTCTCCTTCGTTCCCTTGAATGCCAAAGCGAACTAATAGTTTATCTATGCCTAAAACTCGCTTTTGGATGGCTAAAAAGAGGGTAGATTTTAAATTACTGCGAAACTCTCCAATGGGGTTAAATAGCCACCATAAGCGACGCAGGGGGGAGGTTTTGGGGAGATGTTTGCCTTGGTGCCAAGATTGGAGTAATTCGGGGTAGGTTAAATAATGGGATTGTTTTTTGAGTTGGCGATAGGGGAGTTTGATGAGGAGTTTTCCGGTGGAAAAGTCAAAGTTAAATTTTTTCGAGTTTTGACTTACTAAAAATTCAATTTCGTAGAGTTGAAAAATTGTGGTTCTTTGACCTAGAATGCCGATGTGGAAGTCGCGCAGGAATTCTGCGGTGGCCTCAATTTGTTTGAGGAGGAGGGGTTGGACGGGTTTGAGGGGGAGAGTGTCGTCTAGGGTGACTTGGATATCATAACAGGATTCTAGCGATCGCACCTTCTGGGGAGGAATTTGACGACGCATTAAGGCCATCTGGACTTCTCTCCCTTGACCTTGCAAGGTGGTATGGGCATAATTACGGCAATAGTTGTGGAAGTCTTCTAGGGGTTGATTCATGGTTGGGTTAGGGGGGTGGAGGTTTAGGGGGAGAAACCACAAAGACACAAAGGACACAAAGGGGGAGGGGTGGGAATGGTCAGCAATACGCTTGTACGAAGGAACGGTTTGGGATAAACTCAAGACTCTCCAGAAATCTGAGTTTCTCAATTTTGCGGTTGTATTAGGATGATCTAATACAGATTATCTCCTAATCGAGTAATCGAGAGATAAAGCGTCCCCCACTTGACTGTCCGGTTATGGTTCACATTAAATCCGTTGAACTCTCCCATTTTAAATCCTTTGGTGGAACGACGAATGTTCCTCTGTTAACGGGGTTTACGGTGATTTCTGGCCCCAATGGGTCCGGGAAGTCGAATATTTTGGATGCTTTATTATTTTGTTTGGGGTTAGCGAGTTCTAAGGGGATGCGGGCCGAACGTCTCCCTGATCTAGTTAATCATAATGCGGTGAAGCAAAAGGGAACGTCGGAGGTGAGTGTCTCGGTGACGTTTGATCTGTCGGACTGGGAGGGGGATGATTTTGCCAGGATGACAGGGGAGACAGCAGAGGAGGCCACGGGGGAGACAGAGGAGGAGTCGGAGGAGACGGGAGTTAAACGGGTTCAACCCCACGCAACCGACTGGACGGTGACGCGACGGTTACGGGTGACGAAGGGGGGGAATTATGCGTCTAGTTATTTTATTAATGGTGAACCCTGTAATGCGGGGGAGTTACATGAACAGTTGCGACGGTTGCGGGTATATCCGGAGGGGTATAACGTCGTTTTACAGGGGGATGTGACGCGCATTATTACCATGAATGCGCGAGAGAGACGGGAAATTATTGATGAGTTGGCCGGGGTTGCAGAGTTTGACCGCAAGATTACTCAGGTTAAGAATACTTTGGGGGAAGTGCGGGAACGGGAGGAACGGTGTGAGATTATTAAACAGGAGTTACAGCGATCGCTGGAAAAATTGGCCGCAGATCGCGCTAAAGCGGAGAAATATCAGCGTTTAAAGGGGGAACTTCAGGAGAAGCAGCAGTGGGAGAAGGTGTTAAGTTGGCGTTCTCTTCTTTCCCAGAAAGACCAGTTACAGGGACAGATGGAGACGGGAAAGGGAGAGTTACAGCAGTTAGGGGAAAAGTTAGACCAAATTGCTATAAAAATTCAGGAGGAGACGCAGGAGTTAGAGGGGTTAAATGGGACGGTGAAAGCGTTGGGGGAGGATGAACAACTGTCGGTTAATTCTCAGTTGGCCACCCAGAAGTTAAAACGGACGCAACTCGAACAACGACAACAGGAGTTAGCAACGTTGATCCAACAAAGTGAGAATACGATTGATCAGATGGGTCAAGAAATTCTCCAGTATAGTCAGCAGTTCGCGCAAATTAATCAAGATCAGGCCAAGATTGAGAATGAGACGATGGTACAACAAAAAGAGGATTGCGATCGCGCCAAAACCCAACTCGAAACCTACCGTCAACAAGCCAGTCAGCTAGCAGAAGCCTCCCAAGCCTGGGTACAACAACAAACTGCTCTCAACCATACAATAAACGAAATCCAGCAACAATTAAACCCCCGACGCAATCAACAAGCACAACTCAGCGAACGATATCGCCAACTCAAGCAAAAGTTACAAGACCAACAACAGCAAGTCACAGACATTAATAACGAACTAGAAAGTTATACCCCCCAACTACAACATTATCAATCCCAATCCTTCCCTGAACAAATTCAACTGTTGGCAGAATCCCTCGCAGAAGCGGAACAAGAACGTACTGTGGCCGAAGAAACCCAAAATAGACTCCTGCAAGAACAACGAGAAAAACAGCGTCAACTGGACAAATTAGAAGCACAAAATCAAGCACAACAGGAAGCACAAGGGACAAACGCAACCCAAGTTTTAATTAAAGCTAATTTAGAAGGAATCCACGGATTAGTCGCTCAATTAGCACAAGTTGAACCCCGCTATCAACTCGCCTTAGAAATTGCCGCAGGGGGGAGATTAGGACATCTCGTTGTTGAGAATGATCAAGTCGCCAGTCGGGGGATTCAAATTCTCAAAGAAAAACGCGCAGGTCGTGCCACATTTTTACCCTTAAATAAAATAAAATCTTCTCGCATTCCCTCCTCCTCTCCCCTACAAACCGCCAGAGGATTCATTGATTACGCCGTTAAATTAATCGACTGTGACTCCCGTTTTAATTCTATCTTTGCCTACGTCTTCGGCACAACCGTAGTCTTTGAAACCCTACAAACGGCACGTCCTCACATCGGCAAAACCCGCATTGTCACCCTTGATGGGGAATTACTCGAAAGTAGTGGTGCGATGACCGGGGGAACAGTTTCCAGACGCTCCAGCCTCCATTTCGGAACAGCCACTCCCCAACAATCAGGAGAAATTGCCGAATTAACCAACCGACTTAATGAAATTGAAATTATTTTAGAAAAATGCAAGCAAAAAATTGCCCAACAGTCAAGTATTATTAAGGAATTAAGTCAAAATTTAACAGAAGCCCGGCAGCAACAACGGGAACAGGAATTAAGACAGGAACAACTACAAAAAGATAGTCAAAAATTAAACCAGCAAAAACAACAAATTAGCCAACAGTTTCAACAAAATAAAGAGGAATTAAAAACCGTTGCCAACCGTCTCAAAGAACTGGCGGAGGAAGTCCCCCAACTGGAAGCGGAACTAACAGCAGAACAGGAAAAACTTGCCGAACTAGAGGATTCCCAAACCTCCAGTGAATGGCAAACCATGCAGCAGCAAATTAAGGAACAAGAAACTCTAGTTACGCAGAAAGAACAGGACTTGCGACAACTGGAGGCACGGTTATTAGAATTAGAAACCCAGGGACTGCGGTTACAGGAGAGAATGGAGGAGTCGCAAAAGCGTTTAACGGCATCTCGTCGTAAGTTGGAAGAATACCGCACACAAACGAATTCTCTGGTTCAAAAACAACAGGAACTCAACCAACAAATAGCCGCAACAGAAATCCGCTTACAAGAGTTGACAGAACAATTAAAAGATGCTAAGATGAAGCGCGATCGCGCAGAAGAAAAACTCCGTCAAAGCCAAGACAAACAACAAAAACTCACCTGGCAACAACAGAAACTCCAAGACACCCAACAAGAAAGACAAGACCACCTCAGCAACCTCGAAGACAACATCCAACACCAAGAAGCAGACTTACCGTCTCCCCTCCCTGAAGTCCCCCACCTCGTCAGTCTCGAACAAAGTGGGGAACAACTCACCTTTGAAACCTACGCGGCCCAACTCGAACAACTCCAAAAAGACCTGCAAAACACCCAAAAACGCCTAGAGTCCCTAGAACCCGTCAATATGTTGGCCCTAGAGGAGTACGAAAAAACCGAAGAACGACTGGTAGAACTCACCGAAAAATTAACCACCCTAGAAGCAGAACGAACCGAACTTTTATTACGCATTGAACACTTCACCACCCTCCGCTTCCGCGCCTTCCAGGAAGCCTTTGATGCAGTTAATGAGAACTTCCAAACCATCTTCGCCACCCTCTCCGAAGGGGATGGATATTTAGAGTTAGAAAACCCCGAAAACCCCTTTGAAGGCGGCTTAAATTTAATCGCCCACCCCAAAGGTAAACCCGTCCAGCGTTTAAGTTCCATGTCCGGGGGAGAAAAATCCTTAACCGCATTAAGTTTTATTTTCGCCTTACAACGGTATCGGCCCTCCCCATTTTATGCCTTTGACGAAGTAGATATGTTCCTCGATGGGGCCAATGTGGAACGGTTATCAAAAATGATCAAACAAGAGGCCGAAAAAGCCCAATTTATCGTCGTCAGTTTACGTCGTCCCATGATTGAAGCCTCCGAACGAACCATCGGCGTAACCCAAGCGAGAGGGGCTTATACGCAAGTTTTAGGCATTAAATTGGCGTAATAATGAATTATCCTCAATTTCCAATCCAATCGACGAACTTTCAGTTAATTCATTGAGATAGAGACGAGTCACCCGACCAGAATCGAAGAATTCTTGATAACGGGTTGTCTCTCCGGTGTCTGCACTTCGTCTGGGATAAAGTAGCACCCCTCGCCAATCATTGGGTAGGGGACTTCTTCTCAAGTATAAGAAGATTTCGCTGAAGAAACGAGCAGATAATTCCTCATCGGCTTGAAATTGGACTTCGACAAAATAAATTGGCTGTTCTGTGGCCTCCGGGTTAGGGAGAAAGACTCCATCAATCCGAAAGGCCAGTTGCTTCACCTCCACAGCAGAAAATTCATACTGATCAGCCTCTTGGGGAGGTCGATTCAGTAGCTCAAAGAAAAAACTGGGAAACTGTTGAAGTAGAAAATCGTGTCGGTTTTCATGGGTTACGCGGGGCCAACGGCTTCAAGGATATCTTCTAGCGCGATCGCAATATGAGTCCAATGAGTCCCCCCCTGGCAAAAAGCGATATAGGGGTCACGCAATGGCCCATCCGCAGACAACTCCGAGGTACTCCCATCAATAAACGTGCCACCAGCCATCACTAAATTGCTCTCATAGCCCGGCATGGCCCCCGGAATGGGGTCTAAGTACGATCCCACCGGAGATCGCCCTTGTAGAGCCTTACAGAAGGCAATCAGCTTATCTGGCGAGTCCAGTTGCACCGCTTGAATCACATCTCGACGGGGTTCAAAGGGGAGAGGATTCACCCGATAGCCCAATTTTTCAAAGACATAAGCAATTAAATGACTTCCTTTCACCGCTTCCCCCACCATCTGCGGGGCCAAAAATAACCCTTGAAACAGTAAACGATTTTGGTCGAAGGTCGCGCCCCCCTCTACACCAATCCCAGGGGCCGTGAGACGGCAGGCCGCTTGTTCCACCAAATCACTCCGCCCCGCAATATAGCCCCCCGCCGGAGCAATCGTTCCCCCCGGATTTTTAATCATCGATCCCGCAATTAAATCCGCCCCCACCTCTGGGGGTTCTCGGTCCTCGATAAACTCCCCGTAACAGTTATCCACAAAACAAACCGTTTGGGGATTCTGCTCTTTAACCAGGGTGACAATGCGCTCAATATCCGCTAAGGAAAGACTCTCGCGCCAAGCATAGCCGCAGGAACGCTGAATTAAAACTAAGCGGGTTTTATCCCAAACCGACTCTTTCAGGGCCGCCCAATCAATCTTGCCCTCTTGGGTTAACTCCACCTGGCGATAACTGATGCCAAAATCCAATAACGAACCCTGACCAATCCCGCGTAATCCGATGACTTCTTCTAATGTGTCATAAGGTTTCCCGGCCACCGCCAACATTTCATCCCCAGGACGGAGAACCCCGAATAACGCGGCTGCGATCCCATGAGTCCCAGAGACCAACTGCAAGCGAACCAGGGCTGCATCGGCCCCCATCACTTGAGCAAAAACGCGATCGAGAGCCTCTCGCCCCAAATCATTGTGTCCGTAGCCACTCACCCCCGCAAAATGCTGAGTCCCAACACGCTCTTGAGACAGGGCATTGAGGACTTTTTTTAAATTTCGCTTGACCTGTGTGTCAATTCCAGAAAAAATCGGGAATAGTGCCTTTTCTGCTTCCTTGAGCAATTTAATGCTATCCATTTCGATTTCAGACGTGAAATTTTAGTTAATTTTCCTGTAAAACCAACAATTTTGGGTAGCATAAGGCCACATAGTTCAGTCCATTATGAGATTTTTGCATGACACTTGCTGCACCACAAAAGACACCATTGAACTGGGTTAACATTGTTTTTATGACCCTGGTTCACATTGGGGCTTTGTTTGCCTTGCTCCCTAGCAATTTTAGCTGGGAAGCAGTTGGTTTGATGGTCTTCCTCCACTGGGTCACTGGTGGTTTAGGAATTACCCTCGGTTGGCATCGTCTCGTGAGTCATCGCAGCTTCAAGACCCCCAAGTGGCTAGAATACCTCTTAGTCTTCTTTGGCGCGTTGTCTTGTCAAGGTGGCGTGATTCACTGGGTTGGCCTACACCGGATGCACCACCTCCACTCAGACACCGACCCAGACCCCCACGATTCGAGTAAAGGGTTCTGGTGGAGTCACATGGGATGGATGCTTTATCGAATCCCTGGAGAAGAAGACATTCCTCGTTTTACAAAAGATATTTGGGATGATCCCGTTTATCGCTTTTTACAAAATAATTTTGTCCCCGTTCAGATCGTCTTGGGTTTAGTCCTCTACGCAATCGGAGGTTGGCCCTTTATCATCTGGGGAATTTTTGCACGGTTGGTTTTGGTGTTTCACTGTACTTGGTTTGTGAACAGTGCAACTCATATGTTCGGCTATCGCACGTTTGAATCTAACGATAAGTCACGGAACTGTTGGTGGGTTGCTTTAGTCACCTATGGCGAAGGGTGGCACAACAACCACCACGCTCACCAATATTCGGCTCGTCACGGCTTAAAATGGTGGGAAGTTGATTTAACGTGGATGGTGATTCGTTCATTGCAAACCATCGGTTTGGCAAAAGATGTCAAGTTAATCCCGGCCAAAGCCATGAATGACAGTTAGCACCGTTTAACAAAAACAAGATTTAAGTTTGAGAAAGGTTTTGTCCGTTTTGGACAGAACCTTTTTTTTAGCTTATTGCCCCAAATAGGCTTCTAAAACTTGCTCATTAGTTTGAATTTCTTGGGGAGTCCCGGCGGCCAAATTCGCCCCATCGGCCAACACCCAAACGCGATCGCACAGGGACATCACCACATCCATATTATGCTCAATAATCAAAAACGTGAGTCCCTCCCGATTCCATCGGCTAATATGCTCTGAGATTTGATTAATCAGCGTCGGATTGACCCCGGCTGCGGGTTCATCCAGTAAGATTAACTTGGGATTCGTCATCAAAACTCGCGCAATTTCGAGTAACTTCCGTTGTCCCCCCGATAACGCTCCCGCGTAGTCTTCCGCCTTCTCCGCTAACCCCACCGAGTCCAAAATCTCTAATGCCTGTCTCCGTAGTCGAGACTCCTCCCGTTGCACAATATGGGGCTGAAACAAAGAAATCCAGAAATTCTCGCCCCGTTGACGTTGGGCTGCAAAAATCATATTTTCTAAAACCGACATTTTCGAGAGGACTCGCGCCACCTGAAAGGTACGCACTAAGCCTTGTTCTGCCGTTTTATGGGGAGGCAGTTGGCTGATAGGTCTATTGTTAAAAATGACCCGGCCTTGGTCGGGTTGGAGGAAATTGGAGAGAAGATTAAACAAGGTAGTCTTCCCAGCCCCATTGGGACCAATTAAACCTGTAATACTCCCTGGGGGGACTTCGATGGAAACATTGTCCACGGCCTTGAGTCCTCCGAAACTTTTGGACAGTCCAGTGGCCGAGAGGAGAAATTCTGAGTTGTTCGTTTGTTCCACAGGTAATCAGTAATCAGTAATCAGTAATCAGTAATCAGTAAACAGTAAACAGTGATAAGCCTTTAATCTTCAGGGTTGGCTCTGCTCGAACGTATCCCCGTAACTTCAAGAAAATCATCCTTTGCGCTAAATTAAAAGTAATTGAATTGACAAAACAATGGATTTACCCTCTTTTCTTTGGTTATGGAAGACAGCCGCTTGGTCGATGGGCTTTTCTTTAACAGCTTATATCTTGTTGGCCATTACAGGCATTTGGATGTTACGCAAACGTCGAGTTAACCAAACTCGTCCGTTTTGGTTGCGTCCTCTCCATCTGATGATTGGTGGGCTTTTGGTGACGTTAACGCTACTGTTGTTAGGGATTGGGATTGTGGGGACGTTGGGGCGTTATGGGAGTTTGGGGCATTCGCTACATTTGCCCGCAGGACTGGTTGTGGTGGGGTTAGTGTTATTTTCAGCGGTGACTGCGCTACAAATTGACCGTTATCCTTGGGCGCGATCGCTCCACGTCACCGCCAATGTTATCCTCGGTGCGGGGTTTGTGTCCGTCCTATTCACGGGTTGGACCGTGGTACAGAAATATTTACCCTAGTGATGTTTGAGCCAACCAAATAATTCTCCCACGGTTAATTGCCAACCGTTCTTTCCCAGAAAACGAACTCCCCCAACTCTGGATACTCACCCCCACTGCCTCTGCTCCCTTGTTAAGCAGTTATGGGGCAGTTTCCGAAGAAAATGGGACATCAGGAGTTTATTTTCTTCCCGAAAGTCTGCACACAGGCATTATTGTCATTCATCAGCTACCTGTCACCTCAGAGACATTATGGTTAAGGATATTAGGCAGAGGAAGAGTACAACAAAGGGCTATTGAGGAATTACAGGCTATGTCCCCCAACCATCCTCACCGAGAAAATACTTTAGAATTGGTATATAACCTCTTAGCCCAATTACAAATGCGTCGGTCTGAAAATGAACCGTTAGACACAGAGGAGGAAGAGTTAATTATGCAGTTATCCCCAGTATATTTACAACGTTTAGAAGAAGCCACTCAAAAAGGAGTTGAACAAGGGATTGAACAAGGGATTGAACAAGGTCGTCAAGCTATACAACAGGAACGCCGGGCAACCGCAGAACGTTTATTACAAATGCGTTTTAATTCGATTGACCCTCAAATGAGGAATATTATTGACTCTGTGATTACGCTTCCTTCTCAAGAATTTATCCCACTACTGTTGCAATTATCCCGTGAGGAGTTGTTGAACCGATTTGGACGTGACAGCGAGTAACCTGTGCGTTCAACCGAAAATAAAAGGGTTGGCGACTGTGTATTGGCTGAATGGGACGGGGGAAGCAATGTCGAGCAAGTCGATGAGCGTGCCAATTGCGGATTTATGCAGAATGACCCAGTTGTTCAGGACGCGATCGCAGTAAAATAGAAATCCTGTGATTACACGATACCCAGTTATGTCTTCTGCAACTACATTCCCCCCCACGACTCAACAACAAGACCCGTTAATCATTGCGGGACGGTCGTTTCAGTCGCGCTTAATGACGGGAACGGGGAAATATCAAGACCACAACATTATGCAAGGGAGTATCGCGGCCAGTGGCTGTGAAATTGTCACGGTGGCGGTACGACGAGTCCAAACCCAAGCCCCCGGCCATGAAGGGTTAGCCGAGGCTATTGATTGGACAAAAATTTGGATGTTACCCAATACCGCCGGATGTAAAACCGCCGAAGATGCGGTGCGCGTGGCCCGGTTAGGTCGAGAAATGGCGAAGTTATTGGGACAAGAGGACAATAATTTTGTCAAACTAGAGGTGATTCCCGATACTAAGTATCTATTGCCCGATCCTGTTGGCACTTTGGAGGCCGCAGAACAGTTGATCAAAGAAGGGTTTGCGGTTCTCCCCTATATTAATGCCGATCCCCTCTTGGCCAAGCGTTTAGAAGAATTAGGCTGTGCTACGGTGATGCCTCTGGGGTCTCCCATTGGCTCGGGCCAAGGGTTACGGAATGCAGCCAATTTACAAATTATTATTGAGGAGGCCAATGTTCCTGTGGTGGTGGATGCGGGGATTGGTAGTCCCAGTGAGGCGGCCTTATCCATGGAGTTAGGGGCGGATGCCTTGTTGATTAATAGCGCGATCGCACTCGCCAAAAACCCCCCAGCTATGGCCAAAGCCATGGGACTGGCCACCCAAGCCGGACGACTAGCCCATCTCGCAGGCCGCATCCCCGTTAAACAGTACGCTGCCGCCAGTTCACCCCTCACAGGAACAATTAGTTAATGGCACTGGTGACAAGTTAAAATAACCTGTCTTTTGTCAAGTTTTTGGGAGCATCGGGAGATAGAGGAGCATTGAAACTAAAGCAGTTTAAACTTTTCTTGAATCTCCCCCATCTCCTCTATCTCCTCCATCTTCCCTTTGTGTCCTTTGTGTCTTTGTGGTTCAACTATCAACTATCAACTATCAACTATCAACTATCAACTATCAACTATCAACTATCAACTCCTCCATCTTCCCCAACGGCTCGTGTTTTTACTAACGCATATCAGTCAAAAATGCAATTCAATGTAACAAAATGTAACAAGTTATGTTAGGATCAACCCACTAGGTTAAAAGACCTACTAAGATTAGGATTAGCCTAAGAAAACCAAAGATAAGTTAAGGAACAATAAGATATGCCCTATACCACAGAAGAAGGCGGACGGCTCAATAACTTTGCCAACGAACCTAAGATGTATAAAGCTGAACCCCCCAACTCTGAGCAAAAACGGAATTATGTGATCTGGGGAATTGCAGCATTAGTCTTAGTCGGTGGTGTGGTTGCCGTTGCTGTTTCTGTCTCCTAAGTAATTTTATAGATAAATTTTAGAAGCGATCGCAAGCCTTGCGATCGCTTCTTATTCAGGGTCTCCTCTCACCCACACTCCCGAAAAATGAGACCGAAAAATGAGACAATGAGAACACCATAGCCCTAAAATTCCACCTGTTATAAAGGGAGAAGCGTCAACAGCACTCACAAAAACCATGGGGAAATCACTACTCAAAACTCTACTTATCGCCTTCTGTCTGGTCCTCACGGCCTGTTCTGCGGCCAGTAACCTGCAAAGTTTCACCGACTCCAGAGACGGGTATCGCTTCCTCTACCCCAACGGATGGGTAGAAGTCGATGTGAAAAACGCCACAGAAGGCGTTGATGTCGTCTTTCGAGACTTAGTAGAACGAACCGAAAACCTCAGCGTTATCATTAGTGAAATTCCAGAAGATAAAAGCCTCAGCGAACTAGGAACTCCCTCCGAAGTCGGGTATCGCTTCCTGAAAAGTCGGCAAAATGACGACTCAGACCGAGAAGCAGAATTTCTCAGTGCAGACTCCCGTGAAGGAGAAAACCACGAATATTATATTTTGGAGTATGCCGTCACCTTACCCAACCAACAACAACGGCATAATATCGCCAGCGTCGCCGTGAGTCGCGGTAAACTCTTTACCTTCAACCTCTCCACCTCAGAACAACGGTGGCAACAAGTCCGCGAAAAATTTAATATTATCGTCCGTTCCTTCTCCGTGTACTAAGCACAAGACTTGGTAGAGTTCCCCCCTCAACTCCTGCCAAGTCTCCCAAGTCCCATTGAAATTCTCAATTATTCATTATCATGCCACCCTTATTTGTGTTAGCGTCGGCCTCTCCGGCCCGCAAAAAACTCTTAGAACAAGCCGGAATTAGTCCTACGGTCTGTAAAAGTGGCTTTGACGAGTCTCAAGTGCAACTTACAGACCCGGTAGAGTTAGTGGAGACCTTAGCACAACGTAAAGCGGAATTGGTCGCTCAACAATATCCCGATGCCTTAGTGTTGGGATGTGACTCAGTGTTAGCCATCGACGGGGAAATTTACGGGAAACCGGAGACTCCTGAAGATGCGATCGCACGCTGGAAAACCATGCGCGGCAATACCGGAATTCTCTACACCGGCCACGCCTTAATCGACGCAGCAAAAGCCAAAACCGTCCTACGCTGTGGCATCACCACCGTTTATTTCTCCGACATCCAAGACCGCATTATCAAAGCCTACGTCGCCACCGGAGAACCCCTCAACTGCGCCGGATGCTTTGCCATTGACGGCCAAGGTGGACTCTTTGTAGAGAAACTCGAAGGGTGTCACAGTAACGTTATTGGCTTGAGTCTCCCCCTCTTTCATCAAATGCTCAACGAACTGGGATATAGTATCATTGATTTTTGGTAAACTACTGCCATCCTCCTTCTGCCTTCGTTAGACCCCCTGAACTTTCCCCGCTTTCTTGCTGAGACTTTCCTGTGATTTCTGGGTAGTCTAGGGCAAGATAAGAATAACCTAGGAATTTTTGGTATAGTCATAGGCAATCAATCCATCATATACGGGGAAGTAGCTCAATGTCAGCTAGCGACGAATTTAGAAAACAACTGAAAGCCGGAAAAATTGTCGAAGCTCTGACGCTTGCACTGGGAGAAGCCATCGAACTGGAAATTACCACCTGGGTGGCCGATGACGACAAGCCAACCCAAGGGTCAACCCAGTCCAAACAAGGGAATGCTGGCAACCGGATGCGAACTCGTATTAATCTAGTGGACGGGGATATCGAGAATGAGATCGGGTCTAACTTCATCGGGGAAAGTCCCTATGCAGAATTGCGTGACTTTCACCTCGAACAAGTGAAAGAAGGCCGACATATCATTCAACAAAACTTAGAAAGTCTGCAACAAATGTTTGTCATTTTTGCCGGAACAATGTCCCGTCTCTCGAAAAATTCCGGGAATTCCCCCCGGTTATCTCCATCAGACCGAGAAAATTAAACAAAACTACCGCCATCGAACCCTAGCTGAACTCAATTGCCAGAACGCCTAAGTAGGGAGCATCCGTTATTTATGCCGCTAAACCAACAATTTAAAGACGCACTCCAAGCAGGCAAAATTAAAGATGCCTTTTTACTGGCGATGAGTCAGGCGGTTGAATTAAACATCACCACCTGGGTTGCGCCATCCAAACAGGACAATACTGCTCAAACCCCCCAAGCAGGACATCGACTCCGAACCCGCATGAACTTAATGGAGGGAGATATTGAAAACGAAATTGGCGATCGCTTCCTACATGAAGGCCCCTATCAGGAACTTCGCCAATTCCACTTTCAACAAGTCCTCAAAGGCAACGAAATTATTGCGCAGAACCTCGAAAGTCTGCAAAAATTATTCTCCATGCTGGTGTCCTTGGACAACCCAGAACAACTCAAAACCCCGGCCTCCGTTCCCCAAACCCCCGAACCCGACACTGCACCCATCCCCCCCACCATCCCCTTAGACTGGGACACCGACATCAGTTTTCCTGCAACAGAACCCGAACCCGAACCCGAACCCGAACCCGAACCCGAACCCGAACCCGAACCCGAACCTAAAGAACCCCCAGTCCCCCCCGACTCAGACTTAGAACTAGATGAATGGTTTGATGAACCCTCCCCAGAAGAAGAACCCGAACTCACCCCCGCATTAGAACTCCCCGATACTGATGAATGGTTTGAGGGAGAAAGCGAACCCCCTGCGGAGTCTCCAGAAACAGAGGATTTTTCAGAACCCGAACGGGTTGAAGAAATTGAAGACTGGTTAGAAGAAGCAGAAAGTCCTACTCCTGAACCCTCCCCACAAGTCGAAGAACAATTAAATCAATTTGCGGAAACCCCATCGGACCCCGAAGACTTGTCCGAGGATTTTTCCTTCTCTGATCTCGCAGAAGAAAACGCTGACATTACTCCCGAACGTGAAAATTTTGCAGCAGAGGAGGAACAAGAAGAACTTCCCTCAATTGAAGATTGGTTAGAAGAACCAGACACTGTAACCCCTCCTCCAGAAGGAGAACAAGAGGAATTTACAGAAAATCTCTTTTTAACCGATGATGAATTAACCGATGATGAGTGGTTTAAAGAGACAAATCCGCTAGAACAGAAAACACTAGACAAAGCAGAAACACAGGAAGATTGGTTAGAAGATAGCACAGAAACTCCTCAACCTAGTGCAGAAAGTGAAGACTTTTCCCTAGAAGATAGTGGAGACTTTTCCCTAGAAGATAGTGGAGATTTTTCCCTAGAAGATAGTGGAGATTTTTCCCTAGAAGACGATTGGTTAGAAGATAGCACAGAAACCCCTCAACCTAGTGCAGAAAGTGAAGACTTATCCTTAGAGGATAGTGGAGATTTATCATTAGAAGATAGTGGGGAGTTCTATCTAGGAGACAGTGGAGATTTTCCCCTAGAAGATAGTGGAGATTTTCCCCTAGAAGACGATTGGTTAGAAGATAGCACAGAAACCCCTCAACCTAGTGCAGAAAGTGAAGACTTATCCTTAGAAGATAGTGGAGACTTATCCTTAGAAGACGATTGGTTAGAAGATAGCACAGAAACCCCTCAACCTAGTGCAGAAAGTGAAGACTTATCCTTAGAAGATAGTGGAGACTTATCC
>NZ_JAQMSD010000127.1 GCF_028330525.1 Spirulina sp. CS-785/01 | reverse complement strand
CCTTATGAGACAAGGGTTTCAGCGTTTTTTGAGGGGTGATTTGGGGAAGTTTGGGGAGTCTTTTTAGGAGATTGTAAAAAATGGGGTCTAGACATCCCGCTATATCTGGGTTTAAAATTGAAGGGTCTCCACTCGTTGGAGAACATAATTGATTGGAAACAAAAACGCTATATATTCAACGTCGTCAAGACATTCGTTTGTCTCCACTCGTTGGAGAACATAATTGATTGGAAACTGAACCAAGGGGAGACATCCCTCAGCCTGTCTTTTGTTTTTTGTCTCCACTCGTTGGAGAACATAATTGATTGGAAACAATTACTAGGTCTAAAAGAACCATTTTATCTTTTTCCTTGTCTCCACTCGTTGGAGAACATAATTGATTGGAAACTTGGGATTCATTCAAGTCCCCCAACACTTTCTTGAGTCTCCACTCGTTGGAGAACATAATTGATTGGAAACGACAACCTCCACCAAGGGAGGTAAAATCAAATTTAGTCTCCACTCGTTGGAGAACATAATTGATTGGAAACTAATGACAAAATTATGTAGTTGTAGTTGCATATCTTTTTGTCTCCACTCGTTGGAGAACATAATTGATTGGAAACCCTCGATTATATTCCATCGATATAGACACCTTATGTCTCCACTCGTTGGAGAACATAATTGATTGGAAACGATTTATTCCCTTTCTTGTTAACGGGCGTCCTTTAAGTCTCCACTCGTTGGAGAACATAATTGATTGGAAACAAGAACCATAATCTAATCTATCTTCCTTCTTTTTAAGTCTCCACTCGTTGGAGAACATAATTGATTGGAAACCGGACGGCAATATCGAGTAGAGGAGGATGTGGTAAGGTCTCCACTCGTTGGAGAACATAATTGATTGGAAACCCACAGGACAAGTCCTTGATCGCGTCCCATGAGTATCCGTCTCCACTCGTTGGAGAACATAATTGATTGGAAACTGGAAATGCAATATAGAGTACCAGTCCATTGTCCCAGTCTCCACTCGTTGGAGAACATAATTGATTGGAAACCCTCCAAGACTAGGGCTTGGATAGTTTCTAGCTCAGTCTCCACTCGTTGGAGAACATAATTGATTGGAAACGGGAGCTTTCTCAAATGCCGTACTCTCCCCACGGGGTTGGTCTCCACTCGTTGGAGAACATAATTGATTGGAAACCTAATGGCCATCAGATGCAGGTTGTCGCATCTTTTAAAGTCTCCACTCGTTGGAGAACATAATTGATTGGAAACAATGGCTAAGTCTAAAAGAAACATAACTTCCTTTTTTCTTTTGTCTCCACTCGTTGGAGAACATAATTGATTGGAAACAACATTAGTTTCGGCTTTCTCAACTAGCTCATAGAGAGTCTCCACTCGTTGGAGAACATAATTGATTGGAAACGGTAACTCAAAAGTTGAGCGCTCCCTAAAGCCTTTGCGGAGTCTCCACTCGTTGGAGAACATAATTGATTGGAAACAGGGGGAATCAACCATGAAGTCCTTATTGAAAAATGAAAGTCTCCACTCGTTGGAGAACATAATTGATTGAAAACGTAGTTTTCTATACTTTTTTAAGCAGGAGATGTGGGGTATCGCCCTATTAAGTCAAAATTTGATGACAACACAACTTCTGAATGACAACATTTACACTTGTTAGCAACTCATCAGTAAAATTATTTAATCGCTTATCCGTTAATTTGTTTTTATCGGGTATTCTAGAGAGTATCGACTTTTAACTTAAATTAATTTCTTTTAGAGGTACTAGCACATGAAAGAAATCGTTCTTAGCTTTATAGCAAATGCGTTGAATACTGCACATAACGATCTTCAATCTGAGCAAAGCCGATTACAAGGTTTACTCAAATCTATCGTGAGTTTCCCAATTAAGGTTTTAGCGACATTTGTTTTCTCACCCGTTCTACTCTTTCTTGTACTGCTACATTCGGTTCGTCAAGAAGACAATATATCTCGGATTCGTGGCGTAGTAGCACTAATCGGTTTTGGCATTGCTACAATCCTTGCCTACCTAGCTGGAACCTTTTTAGGTTCGGTTGCGGGCGCACTATTCATCGTTACGCACATTGGTATCTTAATGGGTCTGGGATTTCTATTAGGAACAGCAATGAGCATCTATTTTACGGTTGCATTTCAAATCTTGTTATTCAATATGGTTGCAACTTTATTTTTGAAAATGTCTTCTACTGATGTAATCGGGTCGATACTCAGTGAAATCAATGTCAAGGCGACGTAAATGTTGTAGAGACGCGAAATTTCGCGTCTCTAGTCTCCACTCGTTGGAGAACATAATTGATTGGAAACTATACTGTTGCCAAGTAGCTGATAGCTCACTTGCGGTCCCCCTCCCTCGACAGGTGAGCTAGTAGCCAGCTTTCTGACGGGTTTATTAGTAACATTGAGAAATGTCAAAGCTATTTTTTTCTATGCCAGTCTTTTCCCAACCTTTTTAGACCTTTCAACCCTGAGTTATGTGGAGATAATTGGGGGACTTGGAGTGATTATTGTGACGGTAGGAGGAGTGAAGCTCACTTATGTCATACTAGCCCATAAAGTCGCACAAATCGCAGGTCAATTCCCAATGGCCAAACAGGCAAACGTCGCTTCTGGAAGTTTGATGATTGGCTCTGGCACTTATCTCATGGTCAAAAGTTAATTGGTAAGCATTTAGCCATCAGCCATTCGCTTAAAACTAACAGTCCATTGGCGAAACCGCTCCAACGGGAGAAAAAAGCCATAACAAGTAAAAGACTTGCGCGAGACTTGAGACTGTGGACAAAAGCCCCCGATGTTTCCCGTTAACCTTATTGTTAATCTATCTAAACCTGATGATGAAACTATTATTTTACATTATTTTATCCACAATTATTTTATCATTTTCTCTCACTATTTGTTATTACTTTAAAGCAAAATTAAACATTAACTTCAACATTGGAGACAAACATTTTCCTCAAATCTTAGAAAATAGGACTAAAGGAATAATTAAATGTAGATGGTTTGCTAACCCTCATCATTGTGATCATTTTGATCAAAAGGATCGCACCCCTGCCTCCGTCCTGCCAACAGATATGGCACAATAGAACGGATAAAAAGAAACCTTATAGTTATGGCTAAATACGTCTTTGTTACAGGTGGAGTCGTCTCCAGCATTGGGAAAGGAATTGTTGCTGCGAGTTTAGGCCGCTTGCTGAAATCCCGTGATTATTCCGTCTCAATCCTCAAACTCGACCCGTATATCAACGTGGACCCCGGTACAATGAGTCCCTTTCAACACGGAGAAGTCTTTGTCACCGAAGACGGGGCCGAAACCGACTTAGACTTAGGTCATTATGAACGCTTCACCGACACCTCCATGTCTCGGTTAAATAGTGTCACCCAAGGGGGAGTCTTCCAAGCAGTCCTCAATAAAGAACGACGGGGAGATTACCAAGGGGGAACAGTGCAGGTGATCCCCCACATCACCAACGAAATTAAAGCTCGCATTAAACGAGTAGCCAAAAATACCCATTCCGATGTAGTCATTGTAGAAATTGGGGGGACAGTAGGGGATATTGAGTCCCAACCCTTTTTAGAAGCCATTCGCCGTTTTAGAAAAGACGTAGGACGGCATAATGTCCTGTATATGCACGTAACCCTTGTACCTTGGATTGCCTCTGCGGGAGAAATGAAGACCAAACCCACCCAACATTCGGTGAAAGAATTGCGGTCCTTGGGGATACAACCAGATATGTTAATTTGTCGCAGCGATCGCGCGATCGAACATGGCATCAAAGAAAAACTCTCAGAATTCTGTGATGTCCCCGTGGAGTCCGTGATCACCGCCCCCGATGCCAGTAGTATATACGAAGTCCCCTTACTCCTAGAACAAGAAGGACTCGCCACTCAGGCCATCGAATTAATGCAGCTTGAACAACGAATCCCCGACTTAACCAAATGGCAAACCCTAGTCGAACAAATGAAAACCCCCAACAAACAAGTCGAAATCGCCATTGTGGGGAAATATGTTAAATTAACCGATGCTTACCTCTCCGTCATCGAAGCCTTACGACACGCAGCCATCTCCGTCGGAAGCGAAGTCAATCTCCGGTGGGTTCACGCCGAAGACCTGGAAACCGACGGCGCAGACTCCCACCTCAAAGACGTAAGTGGCATTATTGTCCCTGGAGGGTTTGGTGTTCGTGGAGTAGATGGGAAAGTTTTGGCCGTCCAATACGCCAGAGAACAAAAAATTCCCTTCCTGGGCCTCTGCTTAGGAATGCAATGCTCCATCATCGACTGGGCCCGACATATCGCCCAATTAGACGAGGCCCACAGCGCGGAATTTAACGAACAAACCGCCAATCCCGTCATTAACTTACTCCCCGAACAGGAAGATGTGGTGGACTTAGGGGGAACAATGCGTTTAGGCTTGTATCCTTGTCGGATTAGTGCGGATACCCTCGCTCAATCCCTGTATCAACAAGAAGTCGTCTATGAACGACACCGACACCGTTACGAGTTTAATAACGCCTACCGTAACTTATTCATCGAAACCGGCTACAGTATCAGTGGCACATCCCCCGATGGTCGTTTAGTGGAGATGATCGAATATCCCCAGCATCCCTTCTTCATCGCCACCCAATTCCACCCCGAATTTAGTTCCCGGCCCAATAGTCCCCACCCCCTTTTCCAAGGGTTTGTGAAGGCGGCCTTAACGGAAAATACCTCGGAGGTAACACCCCCCTTATCCACAAATTCTTTAGCCGCCAATGCTTATCCCAACGTCTCTGAGCAGTACACTGTAGATATTACGTAGGGCTTGCTAATTTTTAGAGCAAGGGGTTCACTGTCAAGTTACACGACATGACCAAGCCGCGAGGAAACGGGGCTTGCGTTATGGGAGAGGAGGTTTTGTGGCACACTGGGTCAAAATACAATATGAAAGACAAGAATATATTGTTGATCTCGACCAGGTGAGTGCCTTTGCTTGCTCTCCCAACGGGAGGGTAACGTTTTGGTTGCCGGATAGTTCCATCCCCATTATTCTCACCCGACAGGGCAATGGGGATGACTATGATAAGGTGTTAAATTTTGTCCATAGTCTCAAGTCCTCATCGCTGTTAGGGTATTGGATTCATCTCTGTTACGATCGCAGTGAATATTGGGTTGATCTCAACCGTATCAGCAGTTTTTGTTACACTCCCAACAGCAAACTCACGTTTTGGCTTCCCGATGCGTCTATTCCCATTATTTTAACCAAGCAGGGCGACCCAGAGAGTTATAGTAAGTTACGGGATTTTATTATTCGTAAGACGGGCCAGAAGATTCCTTGAAATTATTAATTAGGGTGGGTAATGAGATATATTGGAGTCGCCGCTTACCCCGATCGCGCCTAAGCTAGAACAGGACTGGTGATTTGGGTGACAAAGTTAGACAGGAGTTGTAAACCTGCCGTTGAGGACTTTTCAGGGTGGAATTGAACCGCAACGACATTATCATAGGCAATGGCCGCTGTCACCTCCTGCGTGCCGTGGGTGACAGTGGCGGCCTGGACTTGGGGATCAACGGGATCAACGTAGTAGGAGTGAACAAAATACACATAGGACTGGTTGCCGATTCCCGTCCAGATGGGGTGTTGGGGTTGGGTGTAGTGGAGTGTGTTCCACCCCATGTGGGGAATAGTCATATTCGGCTCTTTGTAGAAGCGTCGCACCTGTCCCGATATTACACCCAGTCCGGTTTCTTGGCCTTCCTCGGACCCTTCAAAGAGAATTTGCAGGCCCAGACAAATCCCCAAAAAGGGTTTGCCACTGGCAATGACAGCTTTAATGGGGGCAATTAAATCCCGCGATCGCAAATGTTGCATGGCCGGATCAAAAGCCCCCACCCCCGGCAACACCACCGCATCCGCCCCTTCAATCTCTTGGGCCGAATCGGTAATTATCGTCTGGGCCCCAGCCTTTTGTAACCCCTTACAAGCCGAGTGCAAGTTGCCCATGTCATAATCAATCACTGCGATCCGTGTCATTGGCCAATTCCCAACACTTACCTTTCTTAATTTAACACTCAAGCGACAACTTATTCCGTCGTTCCCCCTGGTCCAAACAAACTTTCGGCCCCTTGTTGCAACTGTTGGAAAAACAGTAAAAAGCCCAAAACATCCCGAAACGGTCGAGTAAAGATATTCAACGCATAACTCACCTTCGCAATCAAAGAACGTCCCACTACGATGACATCATTATGCTTCAACGGCACATCCTGACTCATATTCCCCATTAAGGCACTTTTCCCATCAATTTGCTGAGTCACAGGCCGGCCCTGTTCGGGATCAAAACGGATCAAGGCAATATTGCGTAAATTCGCCTCATCGGTATTAGGGGCAATTTGGGTCATGGCATCCAAAAAGCTACTGCCATTTTGCAACTGTAACGCACCCAACCCCCCTCCAGCATAATTCAACACCCGCACCGTAATCAATTCCCGCGACACATTGGACTGGGCCGCCAAAAACGTATCATAATCCCCTTCTTCCCCTATCTCTCGCTGGGTCACAATTACCGCATCTCCTCCCTGTAAGGGTAAATCCGGCAACGCTTCCCCTTGTTGTAACGGCCCCAATAAATCCAACTCCTGTTCAATCACCGTCCCATCCACCAGAGTCCGTCGCACCAACACCGATCGCAAATCGGCCTGTTGAGTTGTCCCCCCTCCTGCTAAAATCGCATCCACCGCATCGGCCCCAGGGGGCAACCCATAATACCCTGGTCGCACAATTTCCCCGGCCAAGGTAATCAAGGTGCTGCGTTGGCCCTGTAAAGAGACGATCAATTGGGGGTCTGTGCGTAAAAACCGGGAGGTCAATTCAAAGCGCACTTTCTCTTTGACTTCTGCAAGGGTTAACCCTTGGACATTTAATTGGCCCACCAACGGCACAGTAATATCGCCCTCTAAGTTCACTCGTGTACTCGTTTCAAATTCCGGGAAACGGGGGACGCGGATTATTAAACCATCCCCAATCCCTAAACGGTAGGGCTTAAATTGATTGGAGGGGGTATCCTCAAAGGAGTCCGGGGTATCCCCTAACGGTGGAATGGGGTCAGTGGGGGTAAAAATAAGCTCCTCATCCTCTGGTTTCGGGAAAAACTCATCCACCTCCTCCACTCTATCTTCCCAGTCCCTATCTTCCCAGTCCCTATCTTCCCAGTCCCTATCTTCCCAGTCCCTATCTTCCCAGTCCCAGTCCCCTGGGTTGTCCTCCATGGGGGGAATATCGGGAGTTGGAGGGATTTGACTGTAACTGAGAGAGACCAAAAAGCCCGCGTTACTGTATAACGCTAACGAGAGACTCAACACCATCATTCCCAAGGGACGAGTCTTTAACCTAGGACGATTCAGAGGCAGTAAAGACATTCTTCATCAAGCTGGTTTGAACAAACTTCGCTAATTCTGTGGCTAACGGTTTAGCTTCTTCAAGGGTACTACTGGGGTCAATGGGAATACGCAAACAGACCGCCACCCAAGGAACACGCTCATCCCTCAGTTGCGCTTTTTGATCCCGAATGAACCACTGTAGGGAGGAATGATGCCCCCCGGTATCCCAAGCATACCATTGCACCACCACCACCGTTTGTCGCCTAGCAAAAACCGGGTTTTCCGGGTCACGGGCTAAGAAATACCGTGCTTGGACGGGGGCGGTTTGGTCTTGGGTTTCGACGGTAAATTCTAGGGTTTCACGGGTGTCAATATTCCATTTAAAAAACCCATCAATATCCACCCATTCTACATAGGGTTGGGTTTTCGGACCATTTTGGGGCAAGAGAAACAGTAAAGCGGGCCGTTGGTCGGGATGGGTGAGATTTTGGATTGACCATTGATGGCCGCCAATGCGTCCCACCACTTGATCTGCCGTTTCCCATTCCGGAATGGGAATGCCCTCCTCTCGAATTTGGCGAATTTGGCCTAAGTTATCCACAGGGGGGAGTTTCTGCCAACTCTCCCCAAGGTAACTGGGAATAGCCCCAAGGAGAAAGAGAACCAATAAGACTAGGATCACCACCAGTTTCGCTTTAGCCCCCCGGCCTTTACCGATCAGTTGGCCAAAGGAAAATTTTTTGTTAGTCTCTGTCTGGGTCATGGGTTTGGTCGTGGTTGTGATTGTCCTGAGAATCCTCGGAGGTCTTTTCTGGGGGGGGTTCTGGGGTTTTGCTCTCCGGGGTGGGTTTTGTTCCCCCTCCGAAGATATTTAAGGGCAGCGCAAACATGGCCCCGTAGTCGAGAATGCCTATTCCGTTGCCTGTTTTCCGATATTGATCCACTCGTTCGAGGACATCGAGCCACAGGACAATTAACAGTAACATTCCCAAGGAGATTAAATCACCCCCTGTGCCTTCATGGACAAATTCAAAGGCGGGATCGAAGCCCATGCCGTAGAGATAGGTGAGAATGGTATTGCGGAAGATATTGACGGTGACACTGATGATGATGGCCCCCAAGAAAAGGAAGAGGGTTTTTTTCAGCGATCGCCAGAGTCCCGTCCAATGTAACAGCAGGGCGGCCACATATAAACTGGTAAAGAGCATTTTTAACCCCGCACAGTAGGGGGCTACCTCCACTAACCGTCCCCCCACAGAGAGATAGATTTCCTCTACTACAATATCAGTCATGCCGAAGTAGTACAGGATGAACCCGGCGGTAGTGGCAATGAATTTTTGTAGGGGTAAGGTATAGACGGTGAGGAGATAGGGGACCGCATTGGGGGTGGCAAAAAAGACAAACCCTAACGGAAAGGCGTTGAGTTTTAACCCCGGTCCTCCTTTCAACCAAAGACAAATCCCTGTTAAGACGATGGGAAAGGAGAGATTGACCAATTCTACGGTGTCGGAGAGGTAAAAGGCGACCCCTAACCCCAGTAACACCGCCCCTAGGGGGTGAGAGCGATCTTCAAGGCGTTGCCACTTGTGACGGTTGGTCCAGACAATATAAGCGGCGTAAGGAATGCCGATGAGGCCGTGACTAAAGTATTCATGTTCAATGCTAATGGTTTTATTAATCCAGCCGTCCACCCAATGGAGAAGGAGGGGGACATATAACAGGGCTAGAAATAGGATGATTAAACCATTGAGCCAGTGACGCTCAAGGAATGCTGGAAATTTAGATTGGCTTTGCATAACCCTAGCAGGACGCGGTTTCTTTTTTTATTTATAGTGCTGGTTTCTGAGGAAAAAATGAACCGTTGATCAAAATTTCTGGTCAATGCACCCTATTCTACTGTATCCGCCCTTGGCGCAAGACGCATTTAGGCGCGAAGGGACTGGGCATCAGCGAGAATTTCTTTTAAGGTATCGACTACCCTGGTGACTTGGGCTTCACTGAGTCCAGGATACATGGGGAGGGAGAGGATTTCCCGACAGAGGGCTTCGGCTTGGGGGAAGTCTCCTTCTTGGTAACCGAGGTGATGATAGGCGGGTTGGAGGTGACAGGGGATGGGGTAGTGGATGCCTGTACTAATGCCGCGATCGCTCAATTGTGCTTGAATTTCATCCCGGTTTAATGGGCAAGACGGCTCGATTCGTACAATATACAGGTGGTAAATATGTCCCGTGCCGCTTTGGTTTTCTAGGGGGGTAATTCCGGAGTCGGCTAGGGGGTTGAGGGCTTTGTCGTATTGGGCGGCGGCTTGGTTGCGGGATAAATTCCAGTCTTGCAGGTGGGGGAGTTTGACCTTTAACACTGCCGCTTGTAGGGTGTCTAAACGGCTATTGGTGCCTAATTCCGTATGGACGTATTTTTGGGCTGCCCCGTAGTTACGATAACAGCGTATTTTATGGGCGATGTCTTCGCTGTCGGTGAGGACAATGCCCCCATTACCAAAGGCCCCTAGGTTTTTACTGGGGTAAAAACTATAGGCCGCTGCTTTCCCCACGGCCCCTGCCGTATAACCCTCCCGGTGGGCCAGATGGGCCTGGGCTGCATCTTCAAAAATTGTTAAATGATGGGCTTGGGCAAAGTCCAGTAAGGCTTGGGGCGGGACCATTTGCCCGTAGAGGTGGACAGGGAGAATGGCCTTGGTTTTGGGGGTGATGGCTTGTTGCGCGGCTTCTAGGTCAATGAGGGCGGTTTTGGGGTCGCAATCCACTAAAATGGGGGTAACTCCGCTATGAAGCGCACCAATGACGGTGGCAATGAAAGTGTTAGCGGGGATTAGCACTTCATCCCCAGGACCGAGGCCACAGGCTTGTAGGCCAAGCGCGATCGCATCCGTCCCCGATCCTACCCCGATTCCGTATTGTACCCCGGTCAGTTGGGCAAATTGTTGCTCAAAGTCCCGGACATCTTGCCCCAGAATAAAGTCCCCCCGGGCCACCACATCGAGTAAAGACTGTTTAATCTCGTCGAGAAGCGGTTCATGTTGGAGGGAGAGGTCAACAAAGGGAATATTAGTCATGAATCCTTCAAAATACGGTCGTCTTTCTCCATGCTACTCCCTTCCCTCGGTGAATTTCCCCTAGGGAGACCAGAGCTAAGATTCAGCCAATGTTGAGGGGGTACTGTTATAGTTGAAGTAGAGGGAAAAAAGCCAATGCCTTGTCATTCGGGATGATTCATCCTGAATTCCCTGATCTGGGTCATTTATTTTGGGGTCCTATGGTGAAGTCGAGTCCTTGCTGGGGAGTTGTGGTTAGAGGGATGGCTTACCCTGTAAAAAGAATATTGATCTATCAATAATTGGGGAGTCCTCTGCTTAGACCTAAACCCGAACATCTATCAACCCAAACACCCGTACATATCGTCTTAGCCCTTCTCATCTCAATTTTTGCTCGCTTACGTTAAGCTAATATGTTTTCTCAATTTCTTCCCGTTCAACCGGTCCAAACTCAAACCACAGAACAACCCCCAGCCCCCCCTCTTGTGGTTCAAGCCGCCATTCCGGGGCAAATTTGGATGTACACTACCGCCGCCCTCTTTTTAGCTTTAGTAGGTGGAGGGGTGTATGTGAAATTGAAAATTTATGACAAGTTACAGAAAGAACTGAAGTTAGAAAAATTTAAAGCCCAAGATTTACAAAAACGGCTCAAACTGGCGTTAAAAACCATTCAGAAGATGGAGGCCAACCCGGACTTAATTCACTCGCGGGAGTTTAACTTGGACTATCTCCGCTTGCGGATGGATGAGGAGGTGTTTCACTATGCCATTGTTAATCAAATTAAAATACGGGTCAAACAGTTAATTAGTGTGGCGTTACGTCCTAATACCGCCACTCACCAAGTCGGGGTAGCGGCCACCAGTGGCCGTCAAGTGGATGAAACCTTTGATGTCACCTATGAGACGGAAAACCAAGGGAAACGGGTGAAACGGGTGTTATTCCGCATTCAAATTAAGTTAACCAAATTACCCACTCAGTCCACGTCTTCTACTATTACCCAGATTATTGAATGTATTGAAAAATTCCTCAGTCCCAATGCAGATCATGATACTTGGCAACCGACGATTCAGGGACGAGTAGCGTTGATGGACTGGGACCAAAAGGCGAAACCAACCCCGTTACTGGTGTTAGAACAATCGGGAGATGGTGCCAATGTGAGTTTCCGTGTCAACCCCAACAAACGAGCAGGGGCAACCCCCCAAGAGATGGGGAATAATATGGCCGCCAAACCCGGTAAAACCAGCAAGAGTCGCTCTGGCAGCAGATCCAGTAGTCGGTCTGGAAGCAAGTCTAGCAGTCGGTCTAGTTCCCGCAGTGGCAGCAGCAAGCGTGTTCCTTCGGGTAGTTCTAAACGCAGTGGTTCGAGCAGTCGTAAGCGGTAAGGGGTCATCCATCCGTGACTAATGTTATGATTCTTAAAATATTCTGATCCAATTCTCAAAGAAAAACATTTATCTTATTGTGAGAAAGGATCTTCGCCTCTGGCGACGGGATGACTGGAACTTAGCACTTAAAGGTTTGTGCTAAATGTGCTAGTTTAAAACCAGGAAATCTTGTCACAGCAAGTGGTGTCGTTGAATGAAGAACCTCCAGATTCGTACCGAATCCCTCGCGGGGCGCGAGGGAGGATGTCAAGAGGAAATCTACGGAAATCAACTCCCGCAAAGGACAGAAAGGACAGATGCGTAAAACCCCCAATGAGATGAGCCGTGAGGAGAGAGTCCAGTCAGGCTATACAGGTAATCTTCATCGAGTCCGTACCTCGTCCCATCCCCGCACCTCACCAAACCGCGTGTCTCGTGATGCAAGGGAGGGAGAAAGGCTCACTCAGACTCATTCCCGTTACCCCCCTATTCCCCCGTCGTCTGATCCCAACCCGTCACCGAAACGCCCTTGGTACTGGCGTTGGCAGTTTTGGGCGGCGTTGATTGTGCTGTTTTCGGGGACTTCTGGGTTGATCGCAACGGCATTATTATTGAAACTTCCGGCGGTTCCCAATTGTCCCACCACCCATTGGCCAACAGCGAGTGCGTCGATGCGGTTATATTGCGCTCAGTTGGCGGCCAATAAGCAAACCCAAGGGAATTTGTTACAGGCCATTCAGTTGGTGCAAGATTTGCCGGAGGATCACCCTTTACAGGCCGAGGTGGCTCGGTATTTGGAGGCTTGGGTGTCTGATCTGTTGGCGTTGGGGGAGGAAAAGTTTCAAAATGGGGAGATTAAGGAAGCGATCGCCTTAGCTGAGGAGATTAGCGATCGCTTCGAGAAAGAAAATAATGTCATTGCTCAACAAATCACTGAGTGGCGGAATATTTGGGCGAGGGGAGAGGAAATTGAGGCGCAGATCGCTACCCATATGAAAAAGGGGGATTGGGGGGCGGCCTTTCAAGCGTCGGCTCGTTTAACCCAGTTAGAAAACCGCTATTGGTCCACAACGCGCTATGACCAAATTCATCAACGGTTAACCCTGGCTCGCCAAGAAAGTCGTAAGCTCGATGAGGCTTATGCCCAACTGGAGAAGGGGAATATTGATGACATTCTTCAGGGGATTGAATTGGCCGAACAAATTGCCCCCGAAAGTAATGCCTACCCGGAAGCCCAGGACTTAATCCAAAAGGCAGGCGATCGGATGGTGACGATGGCTCTACGGGAGATGGAGCAAGGGGCGTGGCAAGAGGCCATTTATATTGCTAATCAAATTCCCAATAGTTTGGGCCATACGGAGAAGGTGAAGGATATTAACCAATTGGCCAATGCGGTATCGACGGCTAGTTCTGGATCACAGATTAATCTAGAGGATGCGATCGCCATGGCCCGTAATCTCGATCCCAGTCGCCCCCTCTATCATAATGCCCAAAAATTAATTGTCCGGTGGCAATCAGAACTCCAAGGGGCGGCTCGGTTGGCCCGGGCGGCTCGATATGCGCGAGAAGGGACGATTCAGGGGCTAAATGCGGCCATTGCCCAAGCCAAGATGGTATCTTCCTCTAACCCCCGTTACCCCCAAGCCAGAGAACAAATTCAAGACTGGACAAGACAATTACAAACCCTTGAAGATCGTCCCTATTTAGAGCGAGCTACCCGTTTGGCCCGTAATGGCGATGTGTCGGGGTATCAGCAAGCAGTCCGCCAAGCCAATCAAATTGATCCTAACCGCCCCCTCTATCAAGAAGCCCAACGGCGGATTCAACAATGGGAGGGGAATATTCAGGAGAATCAAGATCAGCCTAGGTTAGATCGGGCGATCGCTTTGGCTAATAATGGTAACTACCAAGAAGCCTTGGCTGAAGCTGGCCAAATTGATTCTAATAGCCCGGTGTATCGACAAGCGCAAAACCGGATGTCCCAGTGGCAAGCGGAATTAGATGCCCGACAAGCTCTGACTCAGGCGTATCAAACCGCCGATTCCGGCAACCCCCAAGCCCTCCGATCAGCCATTATTTCTGCCCGACAAATTGCCGATAATACCCAAATTGTCCCCCAACGAGACGAGGCCATCCGTCAATGGAGTTATCAAATCCTCCAACAAGCTCAAGGCCGGGCGCAATTTAGTATTCGAGAGGCCATTACCATTGCCCAAGCTATCCCTCCCAATACCCCCGCTTATAATGCGGCACAACAACAAATTACGGCTTGGGAAAAAATGTTACCTGTAGCCCCCAATGAGTCCCAAACTTCCTTCCCAGAGCAATTCTAGCTCCCCTCTGACAGTTAAGGCCAACCCATCACGGACATGGGGAAGAAACCTGTCGGGAGAAACCGGGTTTCTGTGTTCAATGAACCTGTTTAGTCAAAAAGCTGGATAGAAACCCGGTTTCTAATCTCTTTTAATTATCTATTATCCATTAAAAAATCACCGACTCAGCGGCCAAACAAACTCCCCCACCGAATTAATATACCCAATCTGACGATCAATTTCGACCTGAGCTAACCCATCTTGAAACGCCTTTGCACCATCAAACTGAGGCGGAATAATCATTTCACCAGAGGAATTAATAAACCCCACCTGCTGTCCGACTTTCACCTGAGCAAACCCTTCCGAAAAGTCCCAAGCGGCCTCAAATTGCGGCACAATAACCACCTCTCCCGTCGTATCCACATAACCCCATTTTCCCTCTAATTGTACCGCCGCCAGTCCTTGAGAAAAATCACTCCCCTGCTCAAACTGAGGAGAGATCACCCTTTCCCCTTGAGCATTAATATAGCCTACCTTTTCCCCTTCTTTCACCACTGCTAATCCCTCCGAGAAGTCTCCCCCCCAAGTAAACTGGGGAGGAATAACCACCTCTCCTGCGGTATTGATATACCCCCACTTTTCCCCCTTCTGCACCGCCGCTAAACCTTCCTGAAAGGGTAAAATACGCTCAAACTGGGGAGATATGACCCATTCTCCAACGCGGTTAGTTAATCCCCATTGTCCCCCCTCCTGCACCGGGACAGTCCCCTCTGTGGTAAAATCCCCAGCATCTTGGTATTGGGGGGGAATCTCCATTTCCCCCAACTTGTTAATAAACCCCCATTTCCCCTCTACCTGCACTGCGGCCAACCGTTGGGAAAAATCCCGCACTGCCGCAAACTGTAAAGGAATAGCAATTTTTCCCCAACGGTTGACAAATCCCCATTTTTGTGCATAGTTTACCTGTGCTAAACCGTCATGAAACTCCCCAATATGCTCAAACCGGGGTTCAAGGATAATTTCCCCCCGACGGTTAATGAGTCCTCCTTTCCCGTCCACAGAAATAACGGCCACTCCATCGGAAAATCGCCTTGCTCCCCATGTAAAGGTAAATTGAGGAGGAATTCTAATCGTTCCTGTGGGGTCTATATAGCCTAACTGACCTTCTTTTACAATGGGGAATAAGGGAGGAACGGGAGTGGTGTCCACCTGCGCGGTGACTTGCGGTGAAAGGGAGAAACTCTCGTAGGAAATGAGACTAAGGGTGAGAACTGTCAAGGGGAGGAGCAATCTGGGGTAGAGCATGATGTTACAATTCAATGAACTTAGGGGAAGATGACTTCCTAAGACGTTCATTGTATTCAATTTTCTGGGAATTAGTCTGATATTGTTCCTGTCCTCTATTCCTCTCTTAGTATTAGTTTGATGTGCGACCCATAAAATAAGTGGAATTCAAAGTGATGGAACTGCAAGAAAAACTCGGTTTATATCAGGTGTTTGTTAAGTTATATCAACATAATCAGGGGTTATTGAATGAAATTCTACAACTGGAGCAGTCCCCGGATTTTACCTTTAATCGAGTTCCCTATCGTTATAAGTATATTCTGGGGGTGATTGAACACCAAAATATTTATTTAATTACTAATTTATTGTCTCAAGGGACTGGGAAGCTCTTTCAAGGTCAGAATATTTGGACAATTGGCCGGGGACAAAAAGTTTCTATTTCCCTGCAAGATCACTATTTGTCTCGTTATCATGCTGCTTTGCAGTATGTCCGCGAACAGGGGTTTTATTTGTACGATTTGGAGAGTAAGAATGGGACTTATGTGAATCAAGAGCCGATGCGCGATCGCATTTTATTACAAGACGGCGATCGGGTGCGCATGGGGAGTGTTATTTTCTCTTTTTTCCTCTGTCATTGGGAATACCAAGCTAGTCAAGAAGTCCCCAGAGAGATTCTAGCCAAGCTAGAACAGCCCCTTCTCCCCATTTCCGGAGAAGCCGTCGATGACCCCCCAGAACGAACTACTGACCTCTTTTTACCTGATCAACAAGTTGAAGCTCCCCTCGCCTCCAGCGAATCCGTAGAGTTATCCCCAACCTTACGAGCCGCCATTCTAGATCGTTTTTTTAACCGCGATCGGTCTTCGTCTCAGGAGGAGGATTAATCTTGAATCTACTAAAGACAACTCAATCCTATGTTAATCAAACTAAGCACATTTTTTTCTTAGGGCTATTGCTGCAATTGTCTCCACCAATTGATAGTTAAATCTAAACCTTCAAGTAAAGAAGTTTTTGGACGAAAATTGACTTCTTCAATTAAACGTTTTGTATTAGCTACAAGAAGAGGAGACTCATTAGGACGAGATGCAATAGCTCCTAATTGTATTAATGATTTACTCCCTAGTAAATCACCAATTTTCTCTACTACTTCTTTGATTGCAATAGGCTGTCCAGAACCAATATTGACTGACCCCTGTACCTCACTATCCAGCAAAGCAACAAAGGCATCAGCAACATCTTCAACATATAAGAAATCTCGGATTTGATTCCCGTGAGTACAATAGGCAAACTCACCGTTTAATAATGAGTTAATAGTAGAAGGAATTAATTTTTGTTGAGGTTCATGAGGGCCATATAAGAAAAAAATACGTCCCCAAGCAAGACTAATATTTTTTTCTTTACAATACTGTTCTAGAATGACTCGAAGACTATTTTTACAAGTGCCATAAAGTGTATTAGGTAACTGAGGTGTAAGATACTCGGAACAATATCCATAAGACCAGTCATATTCTGCACAAGTACCCGCACATACAATCCTTTGACCTCCAGACTTTACAAAGTTTTGTACTAAATTAATACTGACTTGAACCCAGTTGAGGTTCTCAGAAGATGACCAGTATTTTTGGGGTACAGTATACCAAGCAAAATGCAACAAGTGCGAAAAAGAAAAACTTTGGAAAAGTTGAATTTGCTGTTGAACGTTTTGTAGATCGCAATAATGAAGAGTTACTTCAGAAGGAAACTGCTGACCAGTCTTGTTTCGAGTGACTACATGAACATCATAGCCTTTGTCTAGCAATTTACGTAATGTATAATGTCCTACAAAACCACTTCCTCCAGTGACTAACACGGTTTTCATAGTAGAAAGAATTTAATAAAGATTTTCAGGTATAAAATTAGGATAACTATTATCTTTGGATGAAATGCAGGTTACAGGCAGTGGCCAGACTATAGAAAAAGCATTATCATTCCAACGCACTCCCGATGCGTATTCAGGAGCATAACGTTCACCCATTTGGTAAAATACTTGACTATTATCTTCTAAAGTTTGAAAACCATGAGCAAAACCATCCGGAATGTAAATACTTCGATAACTTCTAGAATCTAGCTCCATTCCAAACCATTGACAATATGTAGGTGAATTGTAGCGTAAATCGATAATCACATCATATATAGAACCTTGATCACAACGAACTAATTTAGGTTCTGGTTTTGGTTTTCTTTGAAAGTGCATTCCTCGAACTGTTCCTTTTTTTAAATTAAAGGAAATATTACATTGTACTATGCAGGGATTTAAACCATTTTGTTCAAATTCATCCCAACAATAGCTACGAGCGAAAAAACCTCGCTCATCTTTTTTAAAGTCTAGATCAACAATATAAGCACCTTTTAAGGGAATCTCTTGAAAAAGCATTGCAATTAATAAACTTTAATTTCAGGAATAGGTACAACAAACTTTCCTCCCCAGTCTCGAATATAAGAAATTTGCTGCATAATTTCTTGTGTTAAATTCCAAGGCAGAATCATAACATAATCAGGTTTAACTGCTTTAATTTGATCCGGATGCTTAATAAGAATATGAGTTCCGGGTAAGTACAATCCTTGTTTATAAGGACTACGATCTACAGTAAAGTCGATGAAATCAGATCGAATTCCGCAGTAGTTCAAAAGAGTATTTCCTTTGGCTGGAGCACCATAAGCAACAATTGACTTCCCTTCGCGTTTTACTTGAATTAAAAATTCTAATATTGAGCGTTTCGTTTCTTTGACTTGTTCTTGAAAAAAATGATAAGATTTCAAGTCTTGAATTTTATACTTTTCTTCTACTTTCTTTAAATTTTCAAAACGAGTAGTTTTGTGTTTTGTATTATCTTCAATATGACTAGCATAAATCCTCAAAGAACCACCATGAGTGGATAATTGTTCTACATCAAAAATTTTGAGTTGATGATGTAAAAAGATGGTTTCTACTGTAGTTAATGAAAAATAAGAAAAATGCTCATGGTAAATTGTATCAAACTGATTTTTTTGCATTAAGTTCAGTAAATGAGGAAATTCAATAGTAATAACTCCTGTAGATTTTAAAATTACTTTCATTCCCTTGATAAAATCATTTAAATCAGGAACATGAGCCATTACATTATTCGCGATCAGAAGATCAGCTTTATAGCCATCTTTTTCTAAGTCTTTTGCTATTTTTTCACCAAAAAATTTAACTATTGTAGGTATACCTTTATCTGTTGCAATCTGAGCTACATTAGCGGCTGGCTCTACTCCTAAAACTTCAATATTTTTTTTCTTAAAATATTGTAATAAATAACCATCATTACTAGCAAGTTCAATCACCTGACTCTGAGAATCTAAATTTAATTGCTTAATCGCTTGTTCTACATACTCTTGACAATGCTTCAACCAACTATCCGAGAAGGAAGAAAAGTAGGCGTAATTACTAAAAATTTCTTCCGGACTTTCTAATTCATCAAGTTGAACTAAATAACAGTTGTTGCAGACATAAGCCCGCAAAGGGTAAAATTTTTCCGCACCTTGAATGTCTTCTGGTTTTAAATACGCATTTGCTAGTGGCGACATTCCTAAATCCGCGAAAACTTCTTCTAGCTTGGTTTTACAAAATCTACATTGTCCAGTCATTGATTTTAATTACTCCTAACTTTCTTAATTTGTGATAAAAATAAAAAAGACTAAACTCCTTCTTTCCATAAATTTGCTCATGTCTTCAAATCAATAGAGAAATAGGCATCATTTGATAAGTTAACATTATAATAAGGATCTCCTCCAAGAGATTGAAAATATTGTCCCCATCGTTGATTGAGTTTATTCCATTCCTCTGGAGCTACGCTTTTTTCCTTACTGACTGATTCATAATGATATAATTTTGCATAAGGTGTAACTATGTTTCGATAACCAGCCTTATGAGCATTTAAGCATAAATTTACGTCGTTATAGTGTAACGGAAATTCTTCATCAAACCCTCCTAACTCTATATATAAGCTACGACGCATCATTAAACAAGCACCTGTAACAGCGAAATAGTTACGGTTAACCATATTAGACAAGAAATAACCCGGGTGGTTGGCATCCAATCCATAAAAAACATGACCCGGATTACCTCCTAATATAGCAACTCCGGAATGTTGTATGGTGTGATTTGGGAATAATAGTTTTGCTCCTACAGCACCAATTTCTTCTTGTTGAGCAAATTCGAGCATTGATTCAATCCAATCTGGTGTAATAACTTCTGTATCATCATTCAGCAGAATGACAAACTCACCTTGAGCATGCTGTACTCCTAAATTAATTCTCATGGAAAGGTTGAAAGGTTTATCACAACGAACTAATTTAACATTAGAGGCAGTTATTTTTTCTAGAGTAGCATCAGGAACGTTATAACCATCAACCACAACAAATTCAAAGTTTTTATATGTACTTTTTTGATTAATACTATTAATACAATTTTCTAAAAGCTGTAAATATCCTTTAGGAGTTTCTATTGTTTTTCCTGCACTTGGAATAACAATACTGACTAAATTGTTAGGGTCAAATTTTCGTCTAACTCGAAAAAATCCAGGAAAAGAGCTATCTTCTAAAAAACCTGGATATGTACTACGTTGAATCATGGCTTCTAGAGATTTTCGAGCTGATTGATAAGCCCAAGGTTTTGCTTTTTCACCTGATGCTGCCGAAGAAGGGATAGTTCTCCAGTGATATAAAACACGAGGAATATGATAAATTTTTGAGGTATTTTCTACTACTCTCAGAACAAGGTCATAATCTTGCGCTCCATCATATTCACTACGAAAACCACCAATTAAATCGATTAACTGTTTTCTATATACACCTAAATGACAGGTGTACATACAAGCATGAAAATAGTCGGGAGACCAATCTGGTTTAAAGAAGGGATCAGTCCTAATCCCTTGAATATTTATTTTATCTTCATCACTGTAAATAAAATCAGCATCAGGATGCTCGTTGATTAATTTAGCATTGTGATATAAAGCGTCAATTGTGATTTCATCATCATGATCTAGAAGAGCAATATAATCTCCTGTTGCAATTGCTAGTGCTGAGTTGCTAGCAGCAGATATATTACCATTGGTTTCTCGAAAAACTATTTTAATACGAGAATCTATTTGACTATAATGTTCCAACAGTGGACGAATATGAGGTGAAGGTGAAGCGTCATCAGCAATACAGAGTTCCCAATGGGGATATATCTGATTTTTAACTGAGTCTATAGCTTTTTTTAACAATTGAGTTTCCACATTATATACAGGCATAATAATGGAAAATTTAGGGAGATTATGCCAACTTTCAATGTCTTGCCGATAGACTTCAAGATCAGATTCCTTCAAAGAGTTTTTCTCTAGCCATATTTGGTATTTTTGGTGATTGTCAAGGTTAATGGTGTCTGTTTTGAAGCGAGACAGAAAGCGTTGATAAAGAAAAACGGTAGCTCCGTATACTCCCTGTTCTTTGACAACAGATTTGAGCTTTTGAAGTTTGTGGGGTAGGTTATTTCCGTTCATTTAAAGATTTTTACTTCAGTGTTTCTTACTATTGTTTCATTGAAGACTCTAAGAATCCGGAGACAATATTATATTGTCTAATCTATAACACATCAGCAAAGGCGGGACGTAAACGCTGATAAACCCATAGTCCTAAAGAAAACACTAGGCATGATATCACAAAAGTAATCCCCCATTCTTGCCAATGGTTGATTTCACCGACTAAAACAATGTCTCGATAGATCTGCGCGATCGCAGCTATAGGATTCAAGCGCAACACCCAATCTCGAAACTGGACTGGAATAACCTCAGCAGGATACACAATGGGGGTTAAGTAAAACCAAAGATTCAGCAAAACCCCCAAGGTTTGGGGAATATCTCGCAGAAACACTGTGAGGGCTGCGGTTAAGTATCCTAATCCTGCAGTAAATAAGACTTGTATTATCCAGACTAGAGGAAGTAAAGCTAAAGTTACAGGAAGAGTTTTGGAGGACATTGCTACTAATATAATTAAAGCCGCTAACCCAAAAGCACTTTCTATTAAGCTAGATAAGACTGGAACAAGAGGTAATAGTGAAAGAGGAAACACCACTTTTTTTACTAGATTCGTTTGTGCAATAACAGAAGTAGCTGCTTGGGTTAACCCTGTAATAAAGGCAATCCAAGGTAAAAGACCTGCAAATAGCCATAATCCAAAGGTAATATCAGTATTGCTGGACACCCCCTTTAAGTCTAGTTTTACTTGTAAGATGATGGAGAAAACATAAGTATAGATCAGTAGCTGAGAAAGTTGATTGAGGAGAGGCCAAAGATTGCCAAAAACTGAACCTTTATATCTAGCTTCTAAATCTCGTCGCACGAGTGATCGCAATAAACTAAACTGCGATCGCCAGTGTTGAGTGACTAGAAAATTGGGTTTTTCTAGATTTTTCTGATCCATTAGCTTTTTGAAAACTTTGACCAATTGCTTTTTCCTCAAAAATTAATCTTGTTCATGTCTTATTTTTTTGGTTTCCTTGAAAAAAAACGGAGAAAAAACTTAATTTTTTCTTTAAGAAAAACCACAGTTCTCTAAGCTGCCAAAATTTACTGCTCTCCATCCCTCTAATTATAGCTTGACATTGCAATAATTCACTATGTAATTGTGCCTGAGTTTCCTGCAATTGTGCTTGAGTTTCCTGCAATTGTGTTTGACTATTTTTGTAAGCGTATTCTATCCTTCTTTTATCTGACCAATCTTGTAACACCCATTTTTTGTAGAGTGATATATCACCAGTTTCAACTAATGAAGAAGATTCATTTTTAGTCAACACCTCAATGTTTTCTCCTATCTCTTTTTCGAGTGTACAATACAGGTCAAAAACTTCTGGAAAATAAAGCTTTACTAAAGTGGGACGATGAGTATTTTTAACTGAACGATTCAGTAAAGAACTTTCATATACATTCTCTTTTAATTCAAGCTGAAGATTAAAATGTTGATTAATTTTTGAGATCAAGTTATTTGGGTTTTGGATTATTTTATCGAGTTTTAATAACAAACTTTTTTTAGAATTCTTTCTAAAAAAGTTTAATATAATTCTATTATAATTATACCAAGTGTGAATAGCAAAGTTAGGATTTTTGATAAAAGTTATATCTCCTCTACGATATAACGAATCAACAACTTCCCAAGGAGAACGATAGATGAACAAAAATTTTGCATCTGGTATTAAACTTTCCCAAAAATCTAAAAACAGCGTAGTTCTAGGGTCTTTCCATCCCCAAATCGGTGGAACATTGTACTTTTCAATTAATGCTTTAGCATCTGCAACAAACTGTTCAGGAACTATAATTTTATTTTCAGTAGTCCATCCATCCGGACTTAACCCGATTGAAAACAATACATTTCGATGAAATTCATAAAAATCTATGTTCTCAAAATGTCCCTTTACATTGCCATGCTTAATCTCTAAAAAATTTGTACCTAAATTAACACCAGAATTTTGTAAAAGAGACGCTGTTAACGAAGTACCAGAACGGTGCATTCCCGTTATTATTAGCTTATTTGTTATTAGTTGATTTTCTCCCATCTTAAAAAAATTACACTTCTATAAATTGATTCAGTTGAGTAATATTTTGTTCAACTTGAAAATCTACAATCCCTGTTTCTAAGAGACTATCTTCTGGTTGTATTCTAAACATGGCAGCATCTAAACACCGATCTAAAAATGTTTCACCTTCTCCTATAGAACCCGTTACACCTGCATTGAGAAAATAGACATTAGGTTGTAAGGACGAACGGAATTTAAAGGCTACCTGAATTACTTGGTCAGGATAAACCACATCTATCGCATGATCTAAATCATGAGAAACTGCTCCTCCTAATTCTAAGCCAGTTAAGGTTTTGAGCATCATTCCGAAACGTACATTATAAACCTGTTTAGAGAATTTGACTTGATATTTATAAATGTACGTTTGACCACGGCGAATTACATTAACTTTTCTATTTTGTAATGTGGTTAAGTGAGGGTTTTCGATTTTTGCTCCATTGGATTCATAGTTAGATGTCGTTTTAGGAATGAGAGTCGGATCATAAAAGTCTTGGGAATAGTCAATAGTCTCTTGAGTTCCATTGTTTTCTTCAAGGGTCAATGTTGTAGAACGGGTTTTCCCATTCTGGTTAACTTTACCCTTCAAGGAGCTAACTTTACCATTTCTCTTGGCGGATAAGAGTTCATTACAAATGGCTTGTTGTCGATGGAGGGGGGCGTAAATTAACCTTTGATATTGGGACACGACTTCTTTGGGTGAACCGGATAAAATTAAGTTGCCTTGATTGAGTAAGATGGCATGATTACATAACTCTACAACTAAAGGTGCAGCGTGGGAAACAAAAAAGATTGTTCCTCCTCTTTCTTGAATGGCTCTCAGTTTACCGAAGCATTGACGCTGGAAGGCTTCGTCACCGACGGCTAAAGCTTCATCAACAACGAGAATATCCGGTTCTACGTTGATGGCGACGGCGAAGGCTAATCGGACGAACATCCCGCTAGAATAGGTTTTCACGGGTTGGTCGATAAAGCTGCCAATGTCGGCAAATTTGGCAATATCGTCAAATTTAGCTTCAATCTCCTGCCGAGTCAATCCCAAGAGGCGACCATTGAAAAAAACGTTCTGCCGACCTGTAAATTCTGGGTTGAAGCCGCTTCCCAGTTCTAGGAGTGCGGATACTCGGCCATTCACTTGAACTGTTCCAGAGGTGGCGGTGAGTGTTCCGGCGATAATTTGCAGTAAGGTGCTTTTTCCTGAGCCATTCCGTCCCACGACTCCTACGGTTTGACCTCGGAGGACTTCTAGGTCAATATTTTGTAAAGCCCAGAAAAGCTCGGCGCGGCTTTTTCCAGGAAATAATAGCTCTTTGAGGCGATCAACAGGGCGATGATAGCGTTTAAAGCATTTGGAGATATTTTTTAAGGAAATGACAACTTCACTCATTCATCTAGTTTAGTGGGTCGGCTCACGGCTGAGGAATAGCTCTATTTTAGAGTTGTGAGGAATGTGTCGCTCAATCGGGGTTAGGGGCGACTATTATCTGAGACCGATTCTAAAATACATTAGTTTCGCAAAATTTTCCTCGAGTTCAGAATGGAGTCGTTGGTTTTTAGGTGTGACCTGACCCCTAGGGTGATGAGTGAGTCTGTGAGTGAGGTTGAGGGGTGTCCCCAGATGGGGGCTTTGTAGCCGGAGTGCTTCGTGTACTCCTTAGATAGAGGATGACATTAGTGGGGGTGAATGTAAAGAGGTTGGGGAGATTTTCGGGAGATTTGGAGGGGAGGAGGGGAAGTATAAGCCTTGGGTTTAAACCCAAGGCTAAGAGCTTAAACCCGTTAAAAACGGGTTGAGTGACCAAAAAGACTATTAAACACTCCCAAGATGCTGGCTTAGAGCTTACTAGGAACGGATGAATCATATTGAATGCTTATATTAAATATGGTTAATTATTAACATAACCGAACTATAGGGGCAACTCATGAATTGGCCCTATGCCAAAAATCTGCAATCGTAAGCATTCAGCTATCAGTTGTCAGCCGCGACTCTTAAAACACTTACCTCGCTCGTTGGTTGGTCGAAAAGACTAGGACTCAGTGCCATAAAGTTCCTACTCTAATTAGGGTCTGCTGAAAAAGTGTTCATTTGCTGGTGAGGTAAGGGAACAGGGAACAGGGAACAGGGAAATTTAAGAATGGGCTTTTTTTTCCGAGATTTTTCCCCAATTGAGAGCAAAATTTGACCTTTTTGGCTTTTCAAAATCCTCACGGGCCCTGATTAGGCGAGAATTTTAGAGTTATTCAGCAAGCCCTAATTAATACAAAAATATTTAATTTGAACTCAAGGCAAACGGAGATTATCCTGTAATCTTGCCACCTTGTTTTAAATGCTCAAACACAGATTTATCACCAATATCATCCGGAATGGGTTGAAAGAGTTTACGCAGCGCGAAAATTAAAAATAAGGCACTCCATCCCCCTAAAACCATCCGTTCCACTTCCAAGGGTAAAATATTTACTAAATGCCCTACCAAAAGCATTGGCACAAGGGGAGTTAAAATTTTTGTTTCGAGACGATTAAAACAAAAGGCTTCTTTAAAGAAAATTCCGGTTAACGCAGCAAATAGAAAGCCCACCCCAAACAACGTTAAAGGATTATTGTACACATAAAGTGCGAAGGGTTGAGGACTAGCATAGGCGAAAACTAGAGAGGTTACTATCCCAACTAACCAAAAAATTTGTAGGAGACGATGAAGGGGAATGAGATAAATGTGAATAGTGAGTAAACTCACCCCTAGTCCTACACAAAAGAGGGTATAACAAACGTTAATCCCAGATAAAATTGATTCATTGGCCCCTTGCCAAAGCAGAAGCATTGTGCCTAGAGCAAAACTTAATGCTGCGATCGCCATTCCACCTCGATAGATTTTCACTTCTTGGCGATCGCTCTCTGTAATCGTAAATTCACCGAATTGTCCTTGATAGACAGGAGCGTCCGGTTGATTGCTCGGAGAAGTTGTCACCATAATCTTTTTACTGGGTCTAATGTATCTGGAGTTATTTCCCTATTTTATCTAAAATATCTCAATATTTACTACAAAGCCAGACGACCCCCCTTTGTAAGCTCTCTTTTATATGTAGCTTAATTATCCGTATTTTCTATGATGACTCTAGATGCGCTAATGCTTGTTGATAAAGGGTTTCAGCCTTTTGTCTTTTATTTTTAGCCTGATCTTCAGCCTTGATAGACTTTTAATGTAAATTTGTTAGCACCACACCCGCAGCATCTCATTCCCTCCCCGTTGAAACTCATAGGCCACAGGTTGAATAGTCCACTGATACTGCTGTTGTGTTAACCAGTCTAGAATGGGATCAAGATGGCGCGATCGCTCCCCCGTAAAATTCTCAACTAACGGGAAAATACGAACCTCTTGAGCAACCCGACCTAGTTCAACAATTGCCTTTTGATGGAAATCGAAATCAAACTGTTCAGAATAAGTAAACAATAAATGAGCGCATAACGCCAAATCAAACGTAGCATCAGAAAACGGTAACTCCGGCAGACTCGAAGTCATATAACGACCCTCCGCCAACCCTTGAGGCAGATCAGCCAAAAACTGCCGCATCGCTGCCAGTCGCACCTCTCCCAACTGTTCTGGGGTTTCCACCTCCTGCCAGACGAAACGCTCAAAATTCCGCTTTAACCCCTCTAAAATCACCGGATAAGTGGCTTTAATGCGACCGTCTAGGTCATCCACCGTAAACTGATAAATGGGATCACAAGACACCACAGACCGACCCAAGCGAGTCATTTCCCCATTGAAACTCGACGGCCCCCCCGCACAGTCCAAGATTTTCCCTTGAAACTCTGACTCACCCAAATTAAACATTTCACAGTAGTTCTGCAACGACCGTCCCCACGGCACTACATTTTCTAACTTAAACGGAACTTGGCTCATTTTCTTTTGTTATTTGTTCTTGGTTTTTTGTTCTTCTCCATCTTCCCCATCTCCCCCATCTCCTCCATCTCCTCCATCTCCCCCATCTCCGTTCAACCCCAACCCCCACACAAAAAACAAGGGGATAAACCCCTTGCTTATAGATTAGGCAGTTGAACCTAAGTTAATTAGTCTTTCAACTGGGGAACATAACTTTCTTTTTCCGGAATATCCGTGTATTCCGCCACAATTTGCCGGAATTCTTCCCCATCAATGGTTTCTTTCTCAATGAGGAGTTCCACCAAACGGTCTACCACAACCCGGTTTTCCCGAATCAGCTTCCGCGCCAACTGATGACCGTGTTCAGCAATGATGCGAACCTGTTCGTCAATTTTGGTGGCAATTTCATCGGAATACTCAGAACGGTTCATTAAGCCATTGCCTAAGAACACTTCTCCGGTTTGGTCTTCTAAGGAAATGGGGCCTAAATCACTCATCCCCAAGCGTGTCACCATTTGCCGGGCCATAGCGGTGACTTGTTGCAAGTCTCCTCCTGCTCCGGTGGTGACTTCGGCATGACCAAAGACTTCTTCTTCTGCGGCCCGGCCTCCCATTGCTCCGGCAATGCGGGCAATAAGCTGCGATCGCGTGGTTAAGCCCTGTTCTTCATCCGGCGTAAACCACGTTAACCCCCGTGCTTGGCCCCGTGGGATCAGCGTCACTTTCTGTACCGGATCATGCTCTTTAACCAAAGTCCCCACCAAAGCGTGTCCTACTTCGTGATAGGCAATGAGACGTTTCGTCTTACTATCCACCAAGGGAGTCCCTTCCATCCCGGCCACAACCCGGTCAACCGCATCATCAATTTCAGCCATTGTCACCGCTTCTTTCCGTCGCCGGGCGGTTAGAATGGCTGCTTCGTTGAGGAGGTTGGCTAAGTCCGCACCGCTAA
This sequence comes from Spirulina sp. CS-785/01, assembly GCF_028330525.1. Classification (GTDB taxonomy): domain Bacteria; phylum Cyanobacteriota; class Cyanobacteriia; order Cyanobacteriales; family Spirulinaceae; genus JAQMSD01. The sequence continues at coordinate 17,381 of NZ_JAQMSD010000127.1, read as the reverse complement.
AACCAGGAGTCCGACGGGCGATCGCCTCTAACGAAACCCCCATGTCGATTTTCTTGTTACGAGCGTGAACTTCTAAAATCTTCAGACGACCTTTGAGATCAGGCGCATCCACCATCACCTGTCGGTCAAACCGTCCAGGCCGTAACAACGCCATATCCAACACATCGGGACGGTTGGTGGCCGCAATGATAATAATTCCGGTATTCCCTTCAAAACCGTCCATTTCGGTCAGTAACTGGTTGAGGGTTTGTTCCCGTTCATCATTACCCCCGCCAATACCTGCACCCCGTTGGCGACCTACAGCGTCGATCTCATCAATAAAGATTAAACAGGGAGCATTTTCTTTGGCTTTCTTAAACAAGTCACGGACACGGGACGCACCCACCCCAACAAACATTTCCACGAATTCAGACCCGGAAATGCTGAAGAACGGTACACCCGCTTCACCCGCGATCGCTTTTGCTAATAAAGTTTTACCCGTTCCGGGTTGTCCGACCAGTAAAGCCCCTTTAGGAATCCGCGCACCTACCGCCGTAAAGCGTTCAGGCTGTTTCAGGAACGTCACCACCTCTTGGAGTTCCCCTTTCGCTTCATCAATTCCAGCGACATCATCAAACATCACCCCAGTTTTCGCTTCCATCTGGAAACGAGCCTTGGATTTGCCGAAATTCATCGCTTGTCCGGGGCCACCCGGCATATTGCTGGAGCGACGGAACAAGAAAAACAGTGAACCGATCAACAACAGAGGAAAGATTAAATTGCCCAAAAAGCCCCAAATCGCCCCATCATTCCGGACGGGATGGGATTCAATCGTTACGCCTTCTTTCCGTAACTTGGTAATTAATTCAGGGGAATTCGCCGGAAGATCAACCCGTAGCGTTTGCATCCGACCATCCAATTGAGGGTCAATGGCTTTAACAATGGCAGTGCGGCCTCCCTCATACAGGTCAACACTACTAATGCGATGTTCTTCTAAATAGTCCAGAAAACGACCATAGGTCATGCGGGTGTTAGCCGCATTGTTGCCTAGGTCGCCATTCCCTGACGAAAACGCCCCTTGCCAAAGAAAAAAGCCAATGACTAGGGCGGGTAAGGTCCAGAGTAAAATAACTCGCCAAGATAATTTCATATCAAAAATTTCTCTCTAATCCAGTGGGTGATGCAATTTCAGCCGCCGCTTGGGGACTAGGGGGAATCTTATAAAAAGCGAATGAATGTGTTTAAGCAAACTTTCTCCTTACAGAATCAGGACTGAAATTGCAAAGCTATCTTAACTAAATTTAACGTAATTCTCAGTTTTCCGGCAAGATTCCGTGAACAAAGAACAAAGAACCAACAAAAAACACACCTGTTTTGAGTTCAGCAGGAAAGCCAAAGCCAAAACAGGTGCATTTCAGGGCGAGAGAGGGAAAAATCCCCCTAGTCGCCATTTTGTTGAATTTAGTACACTTCCACGTGCCAGCGGCCTTCTTTCTTCATAGATTTCCGGAAGTCTTCCCAGTTCATTCCCCGTTGCGCGGCTTCCTGGGTGAAAGTCTCGCTGATGGGGGGTTCCATGCCTTTTAACCCACACATATAGGTGTGGGTATTGGGTTTCTGCATTAATTCAAATAACTCGTCGGCATTTTCGCTCACCCGGTTTTGTACATACATTTTGCCGCCGTCGGCGTTTTTCTGTTCCCGACTGATGGCATAGGTGAGACGGAAATGATCCGGGTTTTCGGCGGCCAGTTTTTCCAGTTCCTCTTGGTACAAGATATTGGCACTATAGGGAATCCCAAAGATGAGCCACGCTTGACCTTTAAATTTGTAGTCTTCGTGGTGTTCTTTGAACATCCGCCAGAGGAAAGCTCGGAAGGGCGCGATCCCTGTTCCAGTGGCTAACATGATCACCGTGGCATTTTCATCATCGGGGAGGAGCATTTCTTTCCCGACCGGCCCAGTAATGGCGACATCATCCCCTTCATTCACGTTACAGAGGAAACTGGAGCAAACCCCGTAAACGGTTTCTCCGGTTTCTGGGTGGTCATAGACTAATTCCCGAACACAGAGAGACACGGTGTTATCATCGCCGCGATCGCCATGACGAGTCGAAGCAATGGAGTACAGGCGCAGTTTATGGGGTTTACCCCGTTCATCTTCCCCAGGAGGAATAATGCCGATACTTTGTCCTTCAAGATAGCGAAGATCGGTATTTCCCACGTCAAAGGTGAGGTGACGAACTCTACCCGAGCCGCCTTCGCGCACCAATTCTGTGTTTTCTACACATTTCCCTGTACAGGGCTTTTTCGGCTTATAGATATTAACGGGAATATCTTTTTTCTTTTTCTCAGTCTTCCCTTGGGTCGTGGGTTTGTTGTCAGCTGCTTTTGACTTAGACCCATTCCCTGCTGCGGTTGCCATTTCCCCTTGGGTTTCCCCGTTTAGGGGTTTAATACTCAAAATTTTTCCCCCTAACCGAGTAATTCGCCGCATTTCTTCGTTCATGCGGTTGTAGGGAACAGTAATAAAGACACTACCACTGCGGCGAACGGGGTATTTTAGTGAGTCGGTTTGTTCATTTTGGCGCAGACCGGCCACTTCATAAACAAACATTCGGCTTCCGAACTCTGTGTTCTGGGTAGAAGAAGCACTATATCCGTACATTGTGATACAAAATCTCCCAACTTATGATTCTGTTAAGCATACTTCATGGTGCGAGTAACAGGGTTCACCGCCTTTCCTCTCACTACTTTTCGCCTCACGTCGCAAGGTCAAAAAGCAGCGACTCTCAAAGCAGTGACTGTTATGGCACTATTATTCAGCCTATCATTGCAAGGTTTCTCAAATCACCAATATTCTCAAATCACCAATAAACATTGGTCTAACCTTGGCCAAAATTATAGCCAGAATCGAACCAAATGGGCCATAGACCCTGAATGACAACGCTGAAATGACCCAATCAGAATCTTGCCCAGATCACAGCATCTCCCTGTTTTATGCCCCAGTATGCCTTACAGCGCGGGGCTTCTAGCGGAATCAGCTCAAGGCGAGTTTGAGCCAATCTTCCTGGAGTCAATCTTCCTGGAGTCAATCTTCCTAGAGTCAATCTTCCTAGAGTCAATCTTCCTAGAGTCAATCTTCTTAGAGTCAATGGTTTAGGAAGTTTGTGAGGGAGCGAAAGCCGTTCGGCGACTTGAGACCTATCCTAGAGATTTTTGGGGTAAAATTGTGTAGCTCTTGTATCTTTTTTAGGATTTCTTTAACAAAAAGGCCCATGCTAATTTAGCATATTTACTACATCGAACAGTACCGAAGGGCATTCGGGAACTGAGGTTCAACGCCTAAACGACTGGGGACAGTTCCGCCTCTGGCTAACTGTTGCGAGAGCAGAGTGAAGTTAAGTGGTCTGGATGAACCAGTAATTCCTCAGCGTGAGCTTGGGGAAATTCTCCCTTTACCAAAAGCCAACTTCTTGGGGATTCCCCCTTGGTCAGGAGGATAATTTTTGATTTGATGGGAGAGTATGTCCATAAGGTAGGCCATCTTTGTCCCTATTCTGCCTTGTAGGGGAATTTCCGTTCTGCTAGAATCCTTTTTATGTTCTAGTATTAAATACCTAAAGAGACTCTTAGGAGACTCTTAGGAGACACTTAGGAGTCTGTCTTTCAAGGAATCCTCTAATTGTAAAGGGGGGCTAGGGCGAGACGGTCGATAGATAAACCCAACTGAAAAGAAAGCGTTTATCTATTTTTTCAGCAAGCCTCTAGGTTGTCAGATGTTAGTCGGCTTAATAAAGATAGCAAGTTTAGTTTTGTATTTAAGAGGGAAGGTATGATCCAGCAATCAGATCGTGTAATTCTTATTGGAGTAGCAGGAGACTCAGGTTGTGGTAAATCAACATTTTTACGCCGTCTAGCCGATTTATTTGGCGAAGAATTTATGACGGTGATTTGTTTAGATGACTATCATAGTCTTGATCGTAAAGGCAGAAAAGCGGCAGGGGTAACAGCACTAAACCCGAAAGCGAATAACTTTGACTTGATGTATGAGCAAGTCAAGGCCATCAAAGAAGGCAATGCGATCGATAAACCCATTTATAATCACGAAACCGGGGAACTCGACCCACCGGAACGGATTGAACCCAATAAAGTGATTGTGATTGAAGGATTACACCCTCTCTACGATGAGCGTGTGCGGGAATTAATTGATTTTGGGGTTTATCTCGATATCAGTGACGAAGTGAAAATTAACTGGAAAATCCAGCGTGACATGGCTGAACGGGGTCATACTTACGAGGATATTCTCGCTTCGATTAATGCCAGGAAGCCAGACTTCAAAGCCTATATTGAACCTCAAAAAGAGTTTGCGGATGTGGTTCTCCAAGTCCTTCCCACTCAACTCATTGAGGATAAAGAAAGTAAATATCTGCGCGTGCGCTTAATTCAGAAAGATGGTGTAGAACACTTTGATCCCGTTTATCTGTTTGATGAAGGGTCCACGATTGACTGGCGGCCTTGTGGTCGGAAGTTAACTTGTAGCTATCCAGGTCTGAAAATGTTCTACGGCCCTGATAGCTATATGGGTCATGAGGTGTCGATGTTAGAACTGGATGGTCGCTTTGATAACATCGAGGAAATGATTTATGTGGAAAGTCATTTAAGTAATACGGGGACTCGCTATTACGGAGAAATGACCGAATTACTGCTGAAACATAAAGACTATCCGGGGTCAAATAACGGGACGGGTTTATTCCAAGTTCTCGTGGGTTTGAAAATGCGCGAAACTTACGAAGCCATCACCGGAACAGGCAAGTCTCAAAAAGTGGCGGCTAAAGTGTAGCAGTAGAAGGAAGTTGCTTCGCATTCAAGGGATATTGGGTGCGAAGTCTTCTGATGCGGAATACGGATTGCCCTCACCCCCTAACCCCCTCTCCCAACCTTGGGAGAGGGGGAACAACAGTCTATTATGAGTGTCAGATATTCGGATGCGTCCTTTTCGCTTGTTTATTCGCTGGGGGGGTCGATTTTTTCTTGAATGGCCGCCGCTAACCGTCTAGGTTGATCTGTACCGATGCGGAATTGTTTCCCGGAGGTGAAGGTGAGTTCTACGGCATCTAACCCGGAGACGTTGAACATCCACCCTTTGGGAGTGAGGCGAATGCCCCATCCGTAATACCAAGGGTTACGGACGGTGGTGACTGCGGTGATGTCGGAGAGGGAAAAAGATTTACGAATTAAGCCAATGCCAAAGCGACATTGAAGGGTATTGCCGTTAATTTCTACGGTTAATGTGCCGAATAGGGTTAACAGCACGACTAAAAAGATAATGGTGGCGGCTGGAATAATCCAGTATCCGTTGTCACTGTTGAGCCAGACTACAATCATGATGCCAATAATGATCGCCACGAGAACAAAAATGATTGTGCCAATTTGCGTGTGTTGATAGGCCATGGTTTCACCCCACGGGAGAATGATGTTGATGTTTTTTCAAGGTTCGTTGAATTTTTTGAACAACGGTTGAGCGCAGTCCCCATCTAAAACCACAAGATAGTGAAACTCTTTTTCAGGATACAATACTAGCTTGGGCGTGATTTTGCGGTCTAGCGGGAGAAGGGCGTATTGTGGGAGAGTTGGGATAATGAAACCAATTCGACAGGGTAAAAAGAGTGATGAATCTGGTGGATTGTTATCAAATTTTAGGGTTGCCTGTGGGGGCAGAGTTGGGGCAAGTTAAGGCTTCTTATCGCCAGTTGGCTCGACAGTATCATCCTGATGTGAATCCTCAAAAGGGGGGACCGGGGGAGGCGAAGTTTATTGAGATTACGGAGGCGTATCAAGTTTTATTACGGGCTTTGAGTCCGTCTGGGGCTTCTGTGAGTCCTCTGCCGTTAACGGTTCAGGAACAGGGGTTAAAACGGCAGACGTATGAGCAGTTACAGGGGTTGTTAAAGGCGCGTCGGTTTGCTCGCGCGATCGCGCTGGTGGAGGGGTTGGCGATTCGCTTGCCCCAGGATGCGGAGGTGCGACAATGGCAAGCGATCGCCTACCATTGTTGGGGTCGTCATTTGCTCACCCAACGACAATGGCAAAAAGCCCGTCTCTATTTGCATAAGGCGAAACGGATTGACCCCTATAATCGCTCTTTGGTGGCGGAGGTGGAAAAAGCCTTAAATCAGCTTGAGCGATGACCCATTGGAGCAACACCCCGATTACGGTAGAATAGGATTTTGGAGCGAATTTACTGGGGCGAACCCTAACGACCCATAGTTCCCCCACCCTGAACATAACAGTTTAGTTAGTTTGACCCAGAAAAGCGGTTTAAGAGTACAATGCCTACTTATCACTACGTTCTCGCTAGTCAAAAGTTTTTACTTGAAGAAGAACCCCTTGAGGAGGTTTTACAGGAAAGAACCCGGTATTATCAGGAACACAATAAGGAGATGGATTTTTGGTTGGTGAAACAGCCGGCTTTTTTGGAAGCTCCGGAAATGGCGGAGGCGAAGGCGAAATGTCCTCAACCTTCGGTGGCCATTGTTTCCACTAATTCCCAGTTTATTGACTGGCTCAAGTTGCGTTTAGAATATGTCCTCCAAGGGAGGTTTTCTGCGCCGTCTGAGACGATTCCTGATCCCTTGGCTTCTATGGAAACGGTGTCTTAAATGATCAGGAAACAGTGACTTATGAAAGAGTGGCGGTTATTGCTCAAGGTGGGACTCTTGGCTATGCTGGGCGGAGGGGAACTCCTGTGTCTCTTGGGGGGAGGGGAGAGTTATGCCCAGTCTTCTTTCTGGACGGGGAGGACGGGGGAGGCGGCGATTCTCGCGCAATTCCCTTCCCCCTCTCTAGACAGTCAAGCTATTCCGAGCAAAAAGCCTCAGCAACTCCCCCCAGTCACTGCTACCCCTGAAGGGATAAGTTATAACCCCCAGCCCCTCAGCCGGGGTTATGCGGTTTTAGTGAATTATTTTAATAATCCCCAAATCGCCCAACAGGTAGAAACTACGATAGATCAAGAGGTAGGATTGGTGGTGTACTTTGGCCGGCCTTATCTGTTAGCCACTTATACGGACAATGTAGAAACAGCCAGTGGAATTTTACAGGAATTGAGCGATCGCGGCTTTTCGGCCATGATGGTCAATAGTGAACGGGTAATTCTCTTAACCCCCCAAGTCCAACTTTCTGATTAAATCTCCCCTTGTAACAATTGGGTGACAGTGAGGGGAAAATCCGGATACGTTGGGGAAATAATCCGTGCTTCTCCTGTAAAGACAGCTTCGTCATACCATCCCTCAGAAAGGGTAAACACCGTCACTTTTTCCTCTAAGGGATCAATCACCCAATATTCAGGAATATCTAAAACACTATATTCGGAGCGTTTAGCGCGATAATCAATACTTTGGGAGGACGGACTCACCACTTCCACCACCAAAACCGGAGGACTGTCTCCTAAACGAATGACCGCTTCTTGGTTTTGTAAGGTTCTCCATTGCTCTTTGGGGAGGACTAAAACATCGGGAATGCGGACTGTCTCCCATTTTTCCCCTCTCGGAGATTGTACCCCAACGACACTCTGCAATGCTGTCCACTGATGTCCCGTGCGATCGCTTTCTTGGTCGAACATCTGTACGAGTCGTTTTCCTAGTTCCCCATGTCGTCCTGTTCCTAACCCCATTGGAATTAATTCCCCATTGACTAATTCATAACAGGTATCAGTCTCATCACTATAATTGAGATAATCCGTTAAACTCAATCGCTTTGTTGTTACTCCCATAGAACCTCTGAGCGAAAAGCAAAATTATCCACTATCAATTATCCACTCAGCTGTCACACATTTAAATTGGGATACCGTAGCGACCAAGACTTGTCCTGAACGGAGTTGAAGGATGGTCTCACTACAGGATTTCTAGAATTCTGGATATTTTGATTTAGATAATGAACAGCTGATCAATTATCCATTATTATATTAATTATCCCCCTCTCACCATCATCCCTGCTAAAATCGAGGTACTAATCCCCAACGCTAACCCCATTAATACCTGAAAGGGAGTGTGGCCTAATAACTCTTTTAACCGTTCCTCATCAAATTCTTTCCCCTCTTGAAACATCTCATCAAGAATTTGATTGAGGATGCGAGCTTGTTTCCCTACTGCTTGACGGACTCCGGCGGCATCATACATGACAATAACCGCAAAAAGGCAAGCGATCGCAAACTCGGTACTCGACCATCCCTTCACCTGTCCCACTCCCGTGGCCAACGCAGCAACCAGCGCAGAATGCGCACTCGGCATCCCCCCGGTACTAAACAACATTTTGATATTCACCGAGCCATGTTGAACAAATCCAATCACCAATTTCATGGCTTGGGCGAGCAGACAGGCTATGATGGCAACCAAGAGTATTTGATTGCTGAAGATTTCGCCAAAATCGTGCATGGTCGGTTGTTTCTCTTGTAGGTGTAACGTTACTTTAATTCTTACGGGCCGTAATATATTGAGCTAATGCTTTGAGGGGAATAGCCTTGTCGCCATAGTGATCGAGGGAGGCGATCGCTTCTGCAATCAACTGATCCGCCTCCTGTTTCGACTTTTCCAATCCCCACAAACTCGGATACGTCACCTTTTGGGCTTGTAAATCCTTTCCAGCCGTTTTCCCTAACTCCTCTTGAGTGGCCGTAATATCGAGAATGTCATCAATAATCTGGAACGCCAAACCAATATTTTGTGCGTATTTCGCCAACCGTTGTAGATCGTCCTCTGTTGCTCCCGCTAAAATCGCCCCACACACCACACAGGCTTCTAATAACGCGCCTGTTTTATGAGTATGAATATAGTGGAGGGTTTCGACTGTCGTATCCGTCTTTCCTTCTGATTCCAAATCCACCACTTGGCCGCCCACCACACCAGCCGGACCAAAGGCTCGCGCTAGGACACCAATCACTCGTAAGACTTGTTGGGGGAGAACATTTTCAGTTTGAGTGGCGATCCATTCAAACGCATAGGTGAGGAGGGCATCCCCGGCTAAAACCGCCATATCCTCCCCATAAACCTTATGATTGGTCAATTTACCGCGACGGTAGTCGTCATTATCCATGGCGGGTAAATCATCATGGATCAGCGACATGGTGTGAACCATCTCCAACGCACAGGCTGTAGGCATGGCCATGGCTGCTGTCCCCCCGATTAACTCACAGGTGGCTAAACAGAGAATGGGACGCAAGCGTTTGCCGCCTGCCAGTAGAGAATAGCGCATTGCCTCATAAATCGTGGCAGGCTCTGCTAGGGGGACTGCGGCCTCTAGGGCCGCTTCTACCTCTCCTTTCTGTTGGTTGAGGTAGGTTTTGAGATCAAAGGTTTGGGGATGAGCAAGTTGTTCGTCCGTTGTGACCATGCCCTGCTTGAACTAATGGATTTGCTCTCATTATTCTACAGGGATTTGGTCACGGGATTAGGGTTTCTCCCTAAGTTTCCCCCCTAAGAGACAAGATGAAGCGGGTGATACCCAGGGGGAGATGAGACTAAAATTGCGATTTTGCCAAGAAAATTTTAGAATAGTTAATATAAGTTAACAATCCATTAAATTCATGATTTTAGCAACTGTATTACTGTTGAGTTTGGCAGCGATCGCGCTTTACTGGGAATTGGGTACAGAAGATCAAACAGAACTCGACACTGTGGCCATTCCCGTAGAAGTGCGCACTGATGAGGAGATAGCTTTTCACTCCCGTCGTCGTTAAACCCTTGTTTGCCATTCTCCACCAGAGCAGATCATCTAGGGTTGATCTGCTCTCTTTATTTTATGGGGTCAAATGTCTTGACAAATAAAATAAAATGTTTGATGAGGAAGGGTGACAGGCGATCGCGCGTCTCTCTCCCCACGCTACAACCCACACCCCATCAAAATTCTGGGGAGTTTCTCCCGCATTAAGGATCAACACCTGCTAACGTAAAAGATAAAGCAAGACCTTGCGATCCCCAGAGGAGATCACCTTGGATAGACAACCCATTGGCCTGACCATTCCTTGGTTTAAACTCGCATTAGCGGGGATTTTTATCCTTTCCCTGGTATTGCGGTTTTGGCGACTGGGGCAATTTAACACCCTGGTCTTTGATGAAGTCTATTATCCCGTCTTCGCCAATCGTTACTTAATTGGTGAACCCGTGTATAATGCCCATCCTCCCCTCAGTCAATTAATCATCGCCGTAGGAATGTGGATCGGATCCCACTTACCCTTTGGCCAAGACACCGCCAACGCTTTAACCGGATCACTGCGAACCACCTTTAGTTATCGGTGGTTCAATGCCTTAACTGGATCCTTTATTCCCGTAGTGGTGGGACTGCTGGCCTATCAGCTTACCTCACGGCGGAGTTATGGCGCGATCGCTGCCTTCCTCATGGCCTTAGACGGATTATTCCTCGTCGAATCCCGCTACGGGTTAAATAACATCTACCTCGTCTTCTTCGGCCTCCTAGGACACCTCTGCCTCTTACTGGCCCTACGTCATCCCCGTTGGAGTCCCCCTCCCCCCCGGCATTTCCGCGACTATCGCCAAGGGAAATTTCGCCTAATTCGCATCATCAGCGATCGCGTAACCGCCTACTTCCGAGACCCCCCACCCCTACAACGCCGGCATAAACTCACCCTCGCCGGAATCTTCCTCGGTTTGGCCGCCGCCATCAAATGGAATGGCCTAGGCTTTTTACTCGGCATTTATCTCCTCTGGATCATCGCCTGGATACTACGTCTGAGTTACAACAATCGCCCCCTCACCCCCTCCAAACCCCAATCCAACCCCCTCCCCAACCTCACCCAACTCAACCCCCTCCATCTATTCAGCTACTTTGCCCTAATTCCCAGTCTCACCTATGCTGCCACCTGGGTCCCTCATCTCATCATGAACCCCAACCCCGGATTCTGGCAGATGCAGCAAGAAATCCTCACCTTTCACCAACGCATCGGCAGTGGGTCAGCAGTCCATCCCTATTGTTCCCCTTGGTATAGTTGGTTAATCATGGGGCGGCCCGTAGCCTATTTTTATCACACCGCCCGCAACCCTCAAGAGATGATCCCCGCCTATCCCCCCTTACCTAGTGGGGCCGGGAAAATCATTTATGATGTTCATGCCATGGGGAATCCCCTGCTGTGGTGGTTATCCACCGTCGCCATTATTTTATTTGCCCTCTTAATCCTACAACGCTTCCTATCGGGCAACAGTCGAACCCTCTTATTTACCCCAGCCACCGGCCTCAGCCTCTATTTAGTCTGCAATTATGCCGCCAATCTTCTCCCCTGGATACCCGTCACACGCTGTTTATTTCTCTATCACTACATGGCCGCCTTAGTCTTCGCCATTCTGGCCATTGCTTGGATTCTCGACGTTTGGTTACAGAGTTCCTATTATGTGTATCGTCAGGGGGCCATCGCCATTCTCCTCGCCATTCTCCTCGCCTTTCTCTTTTGGTTGCCCCTCTATATCGGCCTCCCCCTCTCCCCCCAAGGCTATCAAATGCGAATGTGGTTTTCCTCTTGGATATAAAATATTAATGGAGGAGATAGGGAAGATGAGGGTAATGGGAGAGAACTAATTACCAATTACCAATTATCAATCACCAATTATCAATTATCCATTAACCCCCACCATCTCTTTCTTCCGGTTTTGTACCTCCAAATAAATCAACAACGCATTAATATCCGCAGGGTTAACCCCTCCAATTCTCGATGCTTGGCCAATGGTTAACGGACGCACCTTCGCTAACTTCTCCCGTGACTCCATAGACAACGTATCAATAGCCATATAATCTAAATCTTCCGGTAACTGGCGATTAGCGTGTTTGCTAATTTGGTCAATCTGATTTTGTTGGCGTTGAATATAACCGGAATATTTAATATCAATTTCCGCGCCTTCTTTCTCTGCCTTATTTAATTCCGGATTATCTAAGCCATAATGTTCTAAACTACCATAATGAAACCCAGACCGCCGCAACAAGTCCGCCAAAGTAATTGACCCCTTAATGCGCTGTTGCGTGTCGGCAAAAATGCGTTTGCCCAGTTCATCGTGTTCTTTCACACGGGTATTCTGTAACCGTTCTTTTTCTGCCGCAATGTTACGATATTTGCTTTGGAATAACGCCCAGCGACGGTCATCAATTAAGCCAATTTCTCGACCCAACGGGGTTAACCGTTGGTCAGCATTATCAGACCGTAACAGGAGACGATATTCGGAACGAGAAGTCAGCATCCGATAGGGTTCGCGCAAGTCTTTTGTACACAGATCATCAATTAATGTCCCCAGATAACTTTGTTCACGGGGGAACACCAACATCTCTTGGCCGCGCACAAAACGAACCGCATTAATGCCCGCTACAATGCCTTGGGCAGCAGCTTCCTCATATCCCGTTGTTCCATTCAACTGGCCGGCGGCAAATAACCCTTCGATATATTTCGTCATCAAGGTGGGATAACATTGAGTTGCCGGGAGATAGTCATATTCCACTGCATAAGCAGGCCGCAACATAACACAGTTTTCCATCCCCGGTAACGTCCGCAGCATGGCTAATTGTAGATTCTCCGGTAGTCCCGTCGAGAACCCTTGAATGTACAATTCGGGAATGTCTCGCCCTTCCGGTTCAATAAAAATTTGGTGGGAGTCCTTATGGGCAAAACGGACAATTTTATCCTCAATGCTGGGACAATACCGGGGCCCTTTGGCATCAATAAACCCGCCATATACCGGAGAGAGGTGTAAATTATCTTGAATGAGTTGGTGGGTTTCGGGGGTGGTGCGGGTGAGGTAACAGTTCATTTGCTCTTGTTCCACCCACGCTTCGGGATCAAAACTAAACCAGCGCAATTCCTCATCTGGGGGTTGCACTTCCATTTTGCTGTAGTCCACAGACCGCTTGTCCACGCGGGCCGGTGTTCCGGTTTTCAAGCGTCCGGTTTCAAACCCTAACTGGTTTAAGGTGTCTGTGAGGCCAATGGCGGCAAATTCTCCGGCCCGGCCTGCGGGCATGGATTTATTCCCCACCCAGATACAACCGCCTAAAAACGTGCCTGTGGTGATAATGACGGCTTTGGCGGCAAAGTTGGCCCCAAAGTAGGTTTGCACCCCTAAAACCTCGTCATTTCTGCCCAGAACGAGGTCTGTGGCCATGCCTTCGCGGATGACTAAGTTTTCTTGGTTTTCCACCACATTTTTCATCACCCGGCTATATTCCCGTTTATCGGTTTGGGCCCGTAAGGCCCAGACGGCGGGACCCCGTGAGGAGTTGAGGACGCGCTTTTGTAGGTAGGTGCGATCGGCCATTTTACCAATTTCCCCGCCGAGGGCATCCACTTCATGGGCCAGTTGGGATTTGGCGGGGCCGCCGACTGCGGGGTTGCAGGGTTGCCAGGCAATTTTATCGAGGTTGAGGGTAAGCATGAGTGTCCGACACCCCAACCGCGCCCCGGCAAGGGCGGCTTCGCAACCGGAGTGACCTGCACCGATGACGATAATGTCGAATTCGTCTTGGAATTCAATGGGGGTTTGTGGTGTCATTTTTTTATTGGTTGTTGGTTGTTGGTTGTTTGCTCTTTGTTATGGGTTGTTTATTCTTTGTTCTCCCGAAACTCCCAATTACTCTCGGTGAAACTCAATCAAAATGGGCTGAAAGCCTTGTGCTAATTAGTTTCTGACCTTCTTTTTCGGCTCAGTTTTTACTTCCTCCTTCCTTCTGCCATCTTCCTTCTGCCCTCTGCCCTCTGCCCTCTGCCCTCTGCCTTCGGATGCTGTTAATTATCAATTATTCACTATCCATTATCCACTATCCACTATCCACTATCAACTATCTTTGGTTGCATGAATAATGAAGGTGCGGGCTGTGTCGGGGATGTCTCTGTCGAGTGGGGGGGGTTTGCAACGGCCAAAACTCGCGCCGTCGTCGCCGGGTTGAAAGACTTGGGTGGTCCATCCGTAGTCGGAGAGGACGACTTCGGGGATATCTACACCGGAGCGAAAATAGACTCGATAGGGATCATTATCAATTACGGCTTTCCGGTTGACTAAATCTAGACCAATGTGACTCCCTGGGGCTGTCATGCGACTGACGGTTTGTAGGAGGGTGTGGGCATCGGCTTCGTTGAGATACATGAGAAGTCCTTCTAAGAGCCAGATGGAGGCTTGGCTGCTGTCGTATCCGGCGGCGAATAACCGGGGAGTCCAGAGTTTGGTTAAATCGGCTGCGATCGCGTGCCGTTCACATTTGGGCATCACGTTGGCTAATTCTACGTTTTTATACTCTAGAATCTCTGCGTAGTCTAATTCGTAGAGTTGTAAGTCACGGGGAAGGGCTAAACGAAACGCTCTTGTATCCATTCCCGCGGCCAAAATCACCACTTGCTTGATAGGAGGGGCGTGTTTGAGTAATAAGTCATCAAACATCCGGGTGCGAATGACCACAAAATTTTGATCTTGGGGAGTCACTTGTTTATCTAAGAGACTCATAGCCTCCTTCCCGGCCAGTTGGGCCGCAAAGGGATCGCTAAAAATGCGATCGCGACGCTCCGTTTCTTGGGCGCGAATGGCTGCCATCAAATAGGCAGAATAAGAAACAAATTGTTCAGGAGAACGAATCATGATGCCCACCTAAAAACGAGTTATGGTCTCTTTTCCCGACAAACGACTGTACTTTCCCATAAATCATAGGTCTGACAAAACACGGACTCAAGACAGGGCCCACGCACCTCGCCAATCACCGACGGAGTTGACCAAAGACGATATATCTAAGATTACGGGTCTTTTCTCATAAATTTCAACCCTTTCTAGGGTAATCCATCTCCTAGGACCTGTCGCCAAGTCCCTGTCCTTTAATCAAGACGCTCGGTTCGAGTGAGACTCCGCTTAAATTTAACATGATCAAGTCCCCACTGTGCTTGATAAAGGTTTCCTTGGGAAGGAATTTGCCCAAGACCCACGGCTGATAAAGTAACTCAAGGACAGACATATCGAGGAGTCAAACGCTAGGATCAGACTGGCCATAATAACACAAGGCGAAAAACTGTAATTTCTTCTGCAATAGCGGTGAAGCTCACAGGTTAAGATAAAACTTTATCTGGATTGAGCCGCATCTCGGCCTCTTTCTCCTCACTCCTCCCAGTAGAGGGACTTTTGACCATTGACCCAGAGGACTAAATTCAATTATGAATACTACTAAACAAATTTGGCTCTACGATACAACCCTACGGGATGGCGCACAACGGGAAGGCATCTCCCTCTCCCTCGAAGATAAATTAAAAATTGTTCGCCAACTGGATGAAATGGGCATTCCCTTTATTGAAGGAGGATGGCCAGGGGCCAATCCCAAAGATGTCCAGTTTTTCTGGCAACTCCAAGAAACTCCCCTGAAAAACTCCCAAGTCGTGGCCTTCTGTTCCACCCGTCGCCCCAACAAAGTCGCGGCAGAGGATTCCATGCTACAAGCCATTCTCGCCGCCAAAACCCATTGGGTGACAATTTTCGGCAAGTCTTGGGATATGCACGTCACAGAAGGGCTTAAAACCACCTTAGAGGAAAATTTGGCCATGATCCGGGATACGATTCAGTTTCTGCGATCGCAAGGCCGTAGAGTCATTTATGATGCTGAACATTGGTTTGATGGCTATAAACAAAACCCGGACTACGCCCTACAAACCCTAAAAGCCGCTTGGGAAGCCGGGGCTGAATGGTTAGTCTTTTGTGACACCAATGGGGGAACATTGCCCCACGAAATTACCCAAATTGTCCAAGCGGTTTATACTGCCTTTCCCGACTTAAAAACCCAAGCCGATGCCCCCCAACTGGGGATTCACACCCATAATGATGCCGGGACCGCCGTGGCCAATGCCCTTGCTTCAGTCCAAGAAGGAGTCACCATGGTACAAGGCACAATGAATGGCTATGGAGAACGCTGCGGCAACGCCAACCTCTGCACCCTCATCCCCAACTTACAACTCAAATTAGGACTACACTGTCTAGCCGATGAGCAACTGCAAAAACTCAGTCGCACCAGTCGTTTCATCAGCGAAATTGCCAACTTAGCCCCCGATGATCACGCCCCCTTCGTCGGACGCTCCGCCTTTGCCCACAAGGGAGGGATTCACGTTTCTGCCGTCCAACGCAACCCTCTCACCTATGAACATATTGAACCGGAAACGATTGGCAATCAACGGCGCATTGTTGTATCCGATCAATCTGGGTTAAGTAATGTCATCTCCAAAGCCAAAAGTTTCGGCATTGATCTCAACTCCAAAGATGAAACCTGCCGGACCATTTTACAAAACCTCAAAGACTTAGAAAATCAGGGCTATCAATTTGAGGCTGCCGAAGCCAGTTTTGAACTCTTAATGCGAACCGCGTTAGGCCAACGTCAGCAACTCTTTACCCTCAAAGGCTTCCAAGTCCATTGTGATGTCCCCCAAGGGGTGGATTATTCCATCAGTAATGCCCTCGCAACCATTAAAGTGGCCGTCAATGGGGAAGAAATGCTAGAAGTAGCCGAAGGGAATGGCCCTGTATCTGCCCTCGACTCGGCATTACGCAAAGCCCTTGTTAAGTTTTACCCCGAAATTGCCCATTTTTACCTAACCGACTACAAAGTACGAATTTTAGATAGTAATTCCGGGACTGCGGCCAAAACACGGGTTTTAGTCGAATCTAGCAATGGGGAACAACGCTGGACTACTGTAGGCGTTTCCACGAATATCATTGATGCTTCCTATCATGCAGTGGTTGAGGGAATTGAATATGGGTTAATCTTTAAAACCCCCCAAAAACCTGTCACGGTAGGGTAGATTGATTGTGGGTTGTTAGTGGGATGGTGCGTTACCAAAAAATGTTGGGTCTAAAGCCTCGCCCTTTTAGGGCGACTTTTACCCGTTTAATTCACGCTCTAATAATTGATGCTATAGTATTTTAATTATTGGTTAGGCAAGGTAGGGTGCGTTAGCGGAGCGTAACGCACCATTTAGGCAAGGTAGCAAGGTAGGGTGCGTTAGCGGAGCGTAACGCACCATTTAGGCAAGGTAGCAAGGTAGGGTGCGTTAGCGGAGCGTAACGCACCATTTAGGCAAGGTAGGGTGCGTTAGCGGAGCGTAACGCACCATTTGGGCTGGCTTCAAAGCATTTTTGACCACAGAGCGGATTAATAATTTTTTGTATTTCTTGGGGGTTAAAAGTGTTTGATTTTTGTATAGTAGCAATAATATAATAAAATCAAACCTTGACTGCGTAAACGTTTTAGATTTATTCAATGACCCCCACCTACTTCGTGAGGTGGGGGAGTGGGGAGAGATAACCTTCCCGTAGCTGCGAATAGCTCTCCAGGGGTATTGCGGATTAACACTACTGGTCGTTTCTCTAGACCGGATTAGCTGTAAGGGGGCGG
>NZ_JAQMSD010000126.1 GCF_028330525.1 Spirulina sp. CS-785/01 | reverse complement strand
TGATACCAATAGTCAACGGTCTTTTCACCGTCGCCGGAAGAAGATACCCCCTCCAGCAATAAGCTATCTGGCGTTTGATAGACGTGCCACAGGCGAGGGATAAGCTCTGTAGCCAGTGAGAAGTTAGAAGCCTCACCATAAGTGAAAAGCTATTTTTCTGTTTTTCGATACATACGAGCATAGCTCAGGCTTGTAAGCCTACTGATGGAAAGGTCTCCGAAGATCCAAGGTAGGAAGTGAACATCAAATGGTTAAGTTTGAGTAAGTTTTACAGAGCGGAATAATAAAAAGAACAGGGTGTATTGCTGGAGTTGAAGCCAAAATCTGAGTCGGC
Organism: Spirulina sp. CS-785/01; assembly: GCF_028330525.1. Lineage (GTDB taxonomy): Bacteria > Cyanobacteriota > Cyanobacteriia > Cyanobacteriales > Spirulinaceae > JAQMSD01. The sequence continues at coordinate 25,966 of NZ_JAQMSD010000126.1, read as the reverse complement.
CAAACGGTATGATGGCCTTTTGCGCTCTGTGTTGGAGAAAAAAACCATGGCCTTAAAGAAATCGGTTTATATTGTTCCCCTGATCTTAATTGTCGTGTTTATTGTGGCGGGGGATAAATTCCTACCTGAACCCATGAGTGGTGCAAGCACTCGCACTCGCAATAGTATTGTGAAATTTGTCACCGGAATTTTTACACCTGACAAAAAACTCAATCCCACCCAAGACAAACTGGATCGACTGGAAGACATGGAAGAAGAACAAACAAATTAAACATATTTTTGCCGTTCTTGATTCATGGCCGTTTCTACGCGCTGGTATTCTTGTTTCACGTCGGCCAAGATTGCCATTCCTCCTTCTGTTGTGCCATTGCGACCCATTTTTTCCAGTTTCAGGCATAAATCCGCGAGGGTGGTAGCCCCTAGGGAGGCACTACTGGATTTGAGGGTGTGGGCCATATATTTTAACTGGCCGGCATCGTCTTGCGCGATCGCATCCTCAATTCCCTGTAAAAAGGTCGGACTATCCGCCAAATAAGAATCAATCAGATCAAGAATTAAAAGCGGTGCATCCTCCCCGGCCATCATTTTCAATTCATCAAAGGTAGCAGCATCTAAGACAGGAGGAGTGGTCATTGCTTCGGCTTGAGAGTCAGAATTAGAGATAGGTGACATAAAACAGCGTTGTAATGTCTCCGTTAACGTTTGAATCCGAATGGGTTTACTAATATAATCATTCATCCCGACAGCCAAACAAGCCTCGCGATCGCCCTGCATAGCATTGGCCGTCATCGCAATAATCGTAACATTGACCCAATGGTTATGTTGCCGAATTTGCCGAGTCGCCTCAATGCCATCCATTTCCGGCATTTGCACATCCATCAGCACTAAATCGTAAGGTTGGCGACGTAAGGCATCTAACACTTCTTGGCCATTAGCCACCACATCGGCCCGATAGCCTAATTTTTTCAGCATATTCAGGGCCACTTTCTGATTAACCACATTATCCTCGGCCAACAAGATTCTCAGGGGAATTTGATGACTGAGTAAGTTTTGCTCATCGGGTTGAGATTGGACAGACACAGAAATTGGCGTAGGTTGAGGATGAAATAACGTTATAAGAATATTATAAAGTTGCGACTGTTTAATCGGTTTATTGAGATAAGACGTGAACAGATTTTTCAGATGGGCCTGTTCCGGTTCGAGTTGCCCGATGGAGGTTAACATAATCAACGGTAACGGGTAAGGCAGATTTAACCCTTGGATATGACGGGCCAAAGTGATCCCATCCATGTTCGGCATTTGCATATCTAACACCGCCACATCCAAATGTTGTCCAGTTGCCAATAAGGCCAAAGCGGCCTCCCCAGACGCAACAGTATGGGGAATCATCCCAAAGGACTGACTTTGCAACTGTAACACCCGGCGATTGGTGGCGTTATCGTCCACAATGAGAATCTGCTTCCCTTCCAACCATTGACGACTCTGGGGTTGTTCTAACAATAACGAACTGGCGACTTGGGACACGCGAATGGTAAAGAAAAAAGTTGACCCTTCCCCCCCATGACTTTCCACCCACATGGTCCCCCCCATTAACTCGGCCAACCGCTTACTAATCACTAATCCTAGTCCTGTCCCTCCGTAGTGACGAGTCGTGGAGGCATCCACTTGGCTGAAGGGTTTAAACAAGCGGTGGAGACGGTCTTGGGGAATGCCTATTCCGGTATCCCGGACGGCCAATTGCAGGTGACATAAGGATTCACTATTGCCGGAATCTTTATTAATTTTACTCACGGAGATGACCACTTCTCCCTGTTCGGTGAATTTCACCCCATTCCCCACTAAATTCACTAAAACCTGTCGTAAGCGGTTGACATCCCCCGACACCATCTCTGGGACATCTGACTGCATTAAATAGGCTAACTCTAAGCCTTTTTCTGCCGCTTTCGGGGCAAACAGGTCTAAGGATTCTTCTACACAACTTCGCAAGTTGAAGGGTTGTTCTTCGAGGTCTAATTTCCCGGATTCAATTTTGGAGAAATCTAAAATATCATTAATCAGGGTGAGTAGGGCATCCCCACTACTGCGAATGACTTCGGCAAAGTCCCGTTGTTGTTCATTTAGGGGAGTATCGAGTAAGAGTCCTGTCATGCCGATAACGGCATTCATGGGGGTGCGAATTTCGTGACTCATGGTGGCGAGAAATTCGCTTTTCGCATGGTTGGCCACTTCTGCTTGTTCTTTGGCAATTTGTAACTCTTGGGTGCGCTGTTCGACCCGATTTTCAAGGCTTTCGTTGGTTTTCTGGATGGCGGTGAATTGTTCTTTTAAGGCCAGCACCATGGACTGGAAATTGCGGCCTAGGGTATTAATTTCAGCAATTTGACTTTGGGGAATATGGATAGACTGATCTCGTTCGAGGAGTTTTTTCGGTAAGTCGGTGGTCACTTGGGCTAGGGTATAGACGGGATAGACCAAGCGGCGACTGATGAGAAAGGCCACGACTAAGGCGATGAGGATGATTATCCACATGAGCAGTAAACTGCGAATATAGGTATTTCGGAGGGCCTCAATATAGGAGGCTGTGGCCACTTGGGTGAGTAGGGTCCAGTTTGTTCCCGCACCGACGGAGAGTTCTTGGCCGTAGTAAGAGTTTTTCCAGCGTACCATGATGGGGGCGGAGAAACTGGGCAACCATTGAAAGATTCGTTCGTTTAAGTAGCGACGTTCTCCTTCTTCTTCAATATACTGGGGTTTGTTTTGGGTATTACTGGTGGCAATAATGGTCCCTGTGGAGTCGAGAAGTTCTGCGGAGAGGCTATTGAGTTGGGTATTCAGTTCGAGAAATTGGGCCAGTTGGGACAGACTGAGAGAGCCATATAATGTTCCCTGTAAGCGATCTTGGGGGTCGGTAATGGGGACACGAATGCCTACATGAAGGGCAATGGAAGTGCGTTCCCGTTTGACATCGGTGGTATAGGTTTCTAGGGTTTTGACGACAGTTTGAAAATCTGCGCGATCGCTGACGTTAAAATTAGTCATAGTCTCCCCTGCTTCATTGAATTGGGGAGAGGCCGCCATCACATTCCCCTCTGCATCGGTAAGATACACCCGACGATAGGAGGGAAACATGGCCTGGAAAAATTCCAGCTTCTTTTGCTGATTAGTGGGAAATTGATCAATACGTCGGGCCGCTTGTTGAATCCCATTTAAATGTTGTCGATACCATAATTGCAAATTATTGGCCAACGGCATGGCGGCGGTATTCAATTCCGTTTTAATTTCCGCTTCAATGGTGTTTAAAACTTGTTGCCCATTTAACACCAGTAATATTAAAGTGGGAAAGAAAATAAAAGCAATCAGTAAATTAAATAAGGTATGCTGGAATGATAATTGCTTTTTCTGTGACTTATACCCCCGAAAAATGCGCTCAATGGGAATATATGTGACTAATAAATTGGCAATTACAGCATTAAATATCCCATTAATAGATTGCTTTAAGGCAAGTAACAGCATTCCTTTGGTGCTGACCGGTAAAATAATCCCATAAAAAAAGCCAACGAGGGGAATTCCCAAGATCAACCAGAATACACTATCCCAAAGCACTAAGTTTTTTTGGCGATATCGCACTAAAACTCCCACAAATGCAGCCTCTATAGTGAAGGTTAAAGCCGCGTAGGGATGCCCCCAGAGAAAATAAGTATAACTCCCCACAATACAACCTGCAAGAGTCCCCCAGCGTAGCCCGTAAAGATGGACAATAATTAAAACCGCAATACTCCCAAATAAGAAATGAACCCCAAAAAAAAGCTCTAAATTACAGTAATTACCCAAATAACCCAGAGCCATCAAGACTAAGAGACCGATGAAAGAATATCTCGACAAAGGTAAACGCTGCATAGTTTGACTAGGGGGAGTTAAGGGCATTAGTTTTACAGATTGTCACAGGAGAAACTCAACTGAGGGAGACCGACCTCTTTTTAGTATTATTTCATTTTATTTCATCTATTGGTTGATAATGTTACATTATTCAGACGAAGGCCATTCACTCAAGGGAACGGGACAGGAAAAAAACGCCCAAAGAAAGGAATAATCAACAGTAGGGGGGTTCGCTTCGGGTAAACCTCCCCACAGGGGAAAGGCTGAGGACTGAGGGCTGAGGACTGAGGGCTGAATGCTTACCTGTACTTTCTTCATCGTATTCCCCAAAAAATCCTTAAAAACCTAAAAAAGATATTAAAATTGTCTAAAAATAAAATTGTCTAAAAAAAGAAGTTGGCTTTACCCTCACCCGGCTGCCCCTGCCAACGATCCACAAATTTTGGTAAGTTAATCTTAATTGTAGTGCTTCCTCTCATCGATCCATGCACCAGAGACAAGCCATTGTTAACGCCCAACAAATGCAGCAAATTGAAGCGCGACTCTTTGACGCGGGAATGCCTGTGGCCGCTTTGATGGAAAAAGCGGCAGAGCTAGTGTTTCGTCAGATCATCCAGCTTTATCCTCACCCGCAACAAGTCGGGGTGTTGGTGGGGCCGGGACATAATGGGGGGGATGCCCTAGTCATAGCGAGAGAGTTGTTTTTGCGCGGTTTTGGGGTATTACTCCATTCTCCCCTCAATAAACGGAAAGAGTTAACCCAAGCCCATTGGCAATATGCCCAACATCTTGGTATTCCGGTGGTTGAAGCTATAGAGGCATTGAAAGACTGTGATTTAATCATTGATGGTTTATTTGGGTTTGGGTTAACCCGTCCCATTACAGTGCCGTTAGCAACGGGGATTGAGCAATTAAACCAATATACTATGGCGAAAGTCAGTGTGGATTTACCGTCGGGGCTACATACGGATACGGGGGAGGTTTTAGGGACTGCATTTGCCGCAGATCATAGCTTCTGCTTGGGGTTGTGGAAGCTGGCCTGTTTTCAAGACCGGGCCTTAGACTATTTAGGGCAACCCCATTTAGTGGAGTTTGGCATTCCGGAGGCAGATATCCAGGCCGTTTTAGGGGACTGTCCCCCCATTCAGGAAATGACCGCAGAGGCGGCTAGAATGAGCTTACCCGCCCCTCGCCCCCCTGTGACCCATAAGTATAAGCAAGGGCATTTACTGCTCGTCTGTGGCTCACAACGGTACGCTGGAGGCGCGATTTTAACGGGACTGGGGGCTAGAGCGAGTGGGGTGGGAATGCTCTCTATTGCCGTGCCGGAGTCCCTGAAACCCCTGTTAGTGTCTCAATTACCAGAGGCGTTGATTATTGCTTGTCCAGAGACGAAAACGGGAGCGATCGCCAGTTTACCCGATGAGGTGACACTGGAGAATTATAGCGCGATCGCCTGTGGCCCGGGCCTATCTCTCGATACCCAAACCGTCGTCAAACAATCCCTAGAAGCCCCCTGCCCCCTCATTTTAGATGCCGACGGCCTCAACCTCCTCGCCCAACTCCATCCTCTCGCCACCCTCTCCCAACGAAAACACCCCACCATCCTTACCCCCCACTTGGGCGAATTTAAACGCCTCTTTCCTGATATCTCCCCAGAGAACCCCCTAGAAGCGGCTCAGACCGCCGTAGAGAAAAGCCAGGTCATTTTACTCCTAAAAGGAGCTAAAACCGCCATAACGGGGCCAGAACCCCCTCTCTGGCTCATCGGTGAAAGTACCCCCGCCCTGGCGAGGGGAGGAAGTGGGGATGTTCTCACCGGGTTAATGGGAGGACTGCTGGCCCAACCGACTCCCCCTAGAGTATCCCTCCCCCAACAGGTCGCCACAGCCGCGTGGTGGCACGCCCAAGCGGGGTTAAGGGCAGCCCGAAACCGGAGTGAGTTGGGGGTAGATGCCGTGACGTTAGCCCAGGAATTAAATTCAGTCCTAGCGGCCCTTGACTTCTGACCAATGACCTATGCTCAATCGTTAATCCCCCGTTAAGATGAAAGGACTGCCTACTGTTTACTGTTCACTGTTCACTGTTCACTGTTCACTGTTCACTGGTCACTGTGTACGGATTCTCCCACTAATCAAGTGAAGTCTAAATCGGTAAAGTAAAGAAAGACACAGAAAAACTGATAAAAAAACCCTTAAACATCAGACAACCTCTATAAATTGACTCTTTATTATGTTTGAACATTTCATTGACACTGCCATCAAAGCTGTAATGTTAGCGCAGGAGGAAGCTCGCCGCACAGGACACAATCTAGTGGGAACAGAGCAACTGCTATTAGGACTCATTGGGGAAGGGACAGCCATTGCGGCCCGGGTGTTACGGGATATGGGGGCAAACCTAAAAGAAGCCCGCAAAACCGTAGATGACTTGATTGGCCGGGGTCCCGGTTATGCCCCCGCCAATATCCCCTTTACTCCCAAAGCCAAACAAGTCTTTGAGCAAGCCTTCGATGAAGCACGACAACTGGGACATACCTATATTGGCACAGAGCATATTTTACTAGCTATTGTCCGCGAGAAAGATAGTGTAGCGGCCAAAGTCTTACAACGGTTAGACATTGACGCAGATCAAGTACGCACAGAAATTATCCGTCGTCTCGGTGAAGGCAGTACCACCACTGGGGCCGCTGTGGGGAGTAACCGTCAAGAAGGCTCAATCTTCGGGATGGGGGGCGGTGGGAATAAGCCCAGCTTAGACCAATATAGCCGCAATCTCACAGAATTAGCCCGCCAGGAAGCATTAGACCCCATGGTGGGGCGGATGCCGGAATTAGAACGGACAATCCAAATTTTAGGCCGACGGACCAAGAATAATCCTGTGTTAGTGGGAGAACCGGGAGTCGGGAAAACGGCGATTGCCGAAGGGTTGGCCCAGCGTGTGGTTCAGGAGGACGTTCCCGAACTCATTCAGGGCAAGGAAGTGATAGCCTTGGATATGGGGGCATTGTTGGCCGGAACTCGCTTTAGAGGCGAATTTGAGGAACGTCTCAAGGCGATTATGGATGAGATTCGCCAACGGGGGAATATTATTCTGGTCATCGACGAGATTCATAATTTAGTCGGGGCCGGGGCTATTGGCGGTAGTATGGATGCGGCTAATATTCTTAAACCTGCCCTAGCGAAAGGGGAATTGCAATGTGTGGGGACGACCACGTTAAATGAGTATCGCCAGCATATTGAGCGAGATGCCGCCTTAGAACGTCGTTTCCAACGGGTGATGGTGGGAGAACCCTCGGTGGCCGAGGCCATTGATATTTTGTATGGCTTGCGATCGCGCTACGAAGACCATCACAAAGTCCAGATTACTGATGAGGCCATTGAAGCGGCGGTTCTGCTTTCAGAACGCTATATTTCTGACCGTCAACTACCCGATAAAGCCATTGATCTCATTGACGAAGCGGGATCACGGGTTCATATCCGCTACTCCATCCAGCAGAAATTACAAGCCGATGAGGAGGAAGTGGAGTCCATTGTGCAAGAGGAGGAAATTTCCCAACTGGTGGCCAGTTGGACAGGAGTTCCGGTGAATAAGCTGACGCAACCGGAGTCAGAAATGTTGTTACACCTGGAAGCACGACTCCACGAACGCTTAATCGGGCAAAATGAAGCTGTAGAAGCGGTGGCCAAAGCCATTCGTCGGGCCAGGGTAGGCATGAAAGACCCCCATCGCCCCATTGCTAGTTTTATTTTCTCTGGACCAACGGGGGTTGGGAAAACCGAATTAGCGAAAGCCTTGGCCGACCTCTTATTTGGGTCCGAGGAGTCCATTATTCGCATTGATATGTCCGAGATGATGGAATCCCACACCACCTCAAAATTAATTGGTTCTCCGCCAGGGTTTGTGGGGTATGAGGAAGGGGGACAACTCACCGAAGCGGTCCGTCGTCAACCCTATTCGGTGGTGTTATTTGACGAAATCGAAAAAGCCCATCCCGATGTGTTCAACCTGATGCTGCAACTCTTGGATGATGGTCACATGACGGACTCGAAGGGCCGGAAAGTGGACTTTAAGAATACGTTGATTATTATGACCTCGAATATTGGCTCGAAGGTCATTGAGAAAGGCGGAAGCGGCTTAGGGTTTGAACTGGCCGAAAATGAGGCGGAGTCCCGTTACCATCATATCCGCGAGAAAGTTATGGATGAAATGAAGAATTATTTCCGTCCGGAGTTTATTAACCGTCTTGATGACACTATTGTCTTCCGTCAGTTAGAGAAAGACGAGGTGAAGGTGATTGCGGATAAGATGTTAGAGGAAGTGCGCGATCGCTTGATTGAACAGCATAATCTCGCCTTAGATGTGACCGATGCCTTTAAGGATTTAGTCGTCAATGCCGGGTATAATCCTTCCCAAGGCGCAAGACCCCTCCGTCGTGCCATTATGAACCTGTTAGAGGATAGTCTGGCTGAGGCGATTTTATCCAGTCAGTTCACAGGACATAATCTGGCCATTGTCGATGTGGATGATGATGGCAATGTACAGGTTACACCCTCCTATTCCTCTGAACGAGTATTAGAACCTGTGGGTTAAGGGAGAAAAGAGTGGGTAATTGCCCACTCTTTTCAGGCTTGGCTTAACTGGGCTAATTTAGTGCATGATCGTAGGTTGGGTGTAACGCAGTGAAACCCAACCTAGACAGGGGTTTTGTTGGGTTGCACTACGCTTCACCTAACCGACAATGTGAATCTACAATGTGAATCCGGCCACGTCGCTAGAAGTCGGTTAATTTGGAACTCACAGTCGGAGAACTATTGATGACACTCCTCCCAACCCAAACCCTATCCCTGCAAGACTTTTTGCAGATGCCCGAAACCGAACCGGCCAGCGAATATCTCGATGGCCAAATTATTCAAAAACCCATGCCCCAAGGCAAACACAGCATCTTGCAACGAGAGTTAAGTTTCACCCTAACCGCTACATTGAGGGCAGACCAAAGCGCACAAGCCTTTCCTGAGTTGCGGTGTACCTTTGGGGGGCGTTCTCTTGTCCCAGATATCACCGTCTTTCAGCGTCAGCGTATCCCCTTGGAGAACAATGGCGACATTGCCAATGAGTTTAACCTGCCGCCGGATTGGACAATTAAAATTTTGTCGCCCCATCAGAGTCACACGAAGGTGGTTCGGAATATTCTGCATTGTCTGGACTATGGGACAGCAATGGGTTGGTTGCTTGACCCGGATGAATACTGTATTTTTGTCTATCATGCCGACAAATCCGTTCAACTCTTGGACGACGTAGAAAGGATTGTGCCGAGACCTCAGTTTGCTCAAAATGTGCAACTGACAGTCGGAGAAATATTTGGTTGGCTGAAACCTTGAGTTCTCCACACTTTAGGGTTAAGCGTCCATGTCTAATAAGACTTTGAGAACTCCACGCTGTTGGGCATGGCCAATGGCTTTTATCGCCTGATCTAGGGGATAACGGGTTTGAATTAAGGACGTGACATCTACTTTATCTTGTTCTAATAAATCTAAGGCTTTAGAAAAGGGGCCACAGCGAGACCCCATGAGGGTAATTTCATCAACAACTAAAGAGGACGCATCTATGGTGAGGCGGTTGGCATAGGTGCTTTTTAAGACTAATGTTCCCCGTGGACGTAGGGAACGACGGGCAATGTCGAATCCGTCGGGGTTGCCTGTACATTCTACAGCAAGATCAAAACTGCGCCAGGGAATATCCTCGACGAATCCGGTTTTTATGCCGCGATCGCGCAATCGGGCTAATTTCTCCTCATGTCGTCCCACCACAAACAGATCACACCCCGTCAAAGCAATAGTTTGCGCCACTAACTGCCCTAATTTCCCATCTCCCACTAACAAGACGCGCTCATTCTCAGTCATTTTAACCTGTTCTTGAATCTCTAAAGCGGCGGCCAGGGGTTCAACAAAGGTCGCAGCATCCGTAGAAACATGATCAGGGACAGGGTGCAAGTTTTTCACAGGTAATGCCACATAATCGGCAAACGCCCCATTATGATTGAGAATCCCTAACACCGTGCGATTTTCGCAATGGGTGGGCATCCCCCGACGACAGAGGGAACATTCCCCACAAGCAGCGTTAATTTCCCCAACAACTCGCTTTCCTTGTAACTCTTGAGGCCCCTCTGCAACAACTCCGACAAATTCATGTCCCAAAACCCCTTGATACGGGTAATACCCGCGAATTAACTCTAAATCCGTATTACAGACTCCAGCCCGCTTCACCTTCACTAATGCTTCATTCTCCCCTTGTTGCGGGTTAGGAATATCCTCTCGGAATGAGAGTTGCTGATTTTCTAGCCAAAGTCCTTTCATCACGGTCTCTCCTTGTCTCGTCTGCTTTCACCTAAGTTAACCTATGCTTCAGGGAAACCCAAGATTTTGACGGGGAAATCAGGAAGATTCGGATATCACGGTTCTCTTGTAGCGATAATGATTTCTAAGTTATGTTTGAGATCAGGTAAATTACGCTCAACAATTGTCCAAACACCATTTAAGTCCACTCGAAAATATTCGTGAATTAAAACATTGGTAGGCGGCAATCTTTTTAATCACCCACAAGAAAAGGGGATTTTTATCTCACCTATGCTCTCTCCCCATCAAATTGTTTCTGAATTTCCGTTAAACACGCTTCTAAGCCCTGTGAATTGCCCCAAGGGAGGAATCCCCCATACAGACAATTGTGCTGGCTATCGGTTAAGAAAAGATGCTCTAATTGGCTGAACGGATGCTTCCACCGCCACAAGATTAGTCCTTCTGGAAAAGAACAATAAGGGGTAGCCCGTTTTAAGTCTCTGGGATGGGCATTCATAATATTAGGAATGAATTGTAATTGCTCCCGAATTTGTTTAGGAAAAGTAGGCTTAAATGCGTTAACAGTTGGATTCCCCCAAAACTGATGGATAATAGGAATTAAATCGGGATGATTTTTTAAGCGGGGGTGGGAAATAGGAACAGTTTGCCAATGGGCATAATTAAACTGGGTACTAGAGACTAAAATTGTGCCATCACTCCCGTGATCAATATCTCCAGCAATGGATAAAGTAGGGATAGATTGGGCAATTTTTTCAGCCAGCGAACAGCGATTTTTAGCTAAATCTTGGGCAATACTAATCCCCCATTGTCCGATATCTAAAAAATAGGCAAGATCAGCCCCTCCTACTGGGGAAGCAATGAGGATAAGGGAGTGAATTTTAGACCACCATTGGGGATGACGAGTTAAGACTTCTAACCAAATTAACCCCCCCATAGAATGCCCGATAATACGCCAAGATTGTTGGGGAAATTGCTGGAGTTGGTGTTGGGCAATTTGTTCTACTTGTTGAATCAATGGCTCAATTTTCCACCATGTTTTAAGCCATCCTAAGTCTGGTGTTATAATAGTTTCATTGGGGGCAAGTTGGTGGGCTAAGGTGTTAATTTTATGGTGGGTATCTGCCCAGCCATGTTGGGCAAATAAGGTAAAGCTAGGGGAGTAATTCATTGTTTTACTAGATTGTTTGACTAGGTAGGTAAATTTTTATTAAAATAAATATTTTAACCTTGAATTAAGCGTAAACAAGCATAACTGGATAATAACTAGATAGTTACTCCAATATTTATTACACATAGACTTAATTATTGAAAAGGTTAAGTCTTCTCCTGTACAAGTTATCATGACGACCAATAACAGATTTATTATGAATAAAGTTCCTTTAGAGTATTGGTCTGTAATTCAAAGATTACCTAAAAAATCATTATTTTACAACTACCAAAACTCTAAAAAAGTTTTTGAGGAGTTTGACTATACAGGACTTAGTAATTTTGATTTCTTGTCTTCTGAATTTTATATTGCAGGATTTGATAGCGAGTCGTAAAGTATGGTTAACAAAATTTTTATGTTGATAGGTTTTTAACTTAAAAATATACTAAGCATTCAGCTATCAGCTATCAGCTTAAAACTAACACTCCGTTGGTGAAGTCTCTCAAAGGGGAAAAAGAAGGTATAGCAAGTGAGAGACTTGTTAAGAATTGAAAGTGTGGAGAAACGCCCACGAGTGTTGCTTTTTCTTGTGCTGTAATAGCCAAAAAACATAAAAAAAGAAGGACAGGCGTTGAAGCCTATCCTAGAAGGGGGTGACAGTTAATTTTTGTCTTATGATTTATACTGTAAATGGCTGAACCTGGAAAAAACTCCTCTCTGTGACGCTTTTTAAAGTGGTTTAACCCCTAACTCCAATCCTCGATCTCTGTTCCATCGTTTTTATAACGGTAAATTGTCCCTTTGGCGTGAATTTCACGGGTTTGGGCGAATAATTCCTCCTCAGTGACTCCCCACTGTTGCAAAATATCTTCTAATTGATGTTGAATTTGTCGGGCCCCCGGAAAGTTGCGATATCGGATACAGAGTCGGGCTACTTCGACTTTGTTATAGTCGGTGTCTCCTTGTTGTAATACTCGGTCAATGGTGACTTTATCTTTGGTTTCTTGGGGGTGTTGTTGATCTCTTGTGGTGGTCATGGTTACTGCGTTTCCTCTATTGCGTCTTCTGGGGTTAACCCTTGCCAGAGTTTAATCTGGGTGTCAAAACTCCCGGTGGCTAAATGGTTTCCGTCGGGACTAAAGGTGAGGGTTTGTACCCAGTCGTCATGGGCCTCAAAATAATTCAATAATTCTCCGGTTTCGAGACTCCAGAGACGGACTCCATCTCGACTACTACTGGCGAAGAATTGGCCACTGGGATGGGGGGAGATATCCATAATTCTTCCGGTATGGCCGCGGAGGAGGGTTAACCTTTGTTGGGTTTCTGGGTCCCAAATTTTCAAGATGCGGTCTTCTCCTCCGGATAGGAGGTATTCTCCGTCAGGGGTGAAAGCAAGCGATCGCACTTTTCCTTGATGGCCAGGAAAGGCGGCGACAAGTTGCCCAGTCCGCAAGTTCCAGAGTTTAATTGTTCCCTCTTGTTCTCCACTGGCTAAAATATACCCATTGGGATGAATGGCCAGAGAATAGGTAGGGTCAAAGCGGGCTAAAGTGTAGAGAGGGCGCAAAGTTCGCAGGTCCCAAACAAAGATCCCATCAAACCCCCCACTAATTAAAACGGTACTATTGGGAGTAATGGTTAAATCGAGAATATTATTAGAGTGGTCGATAAAAAGTCGTTCTTGGTCTCGGTCTTGCCATTGCCAGAGGGAGATTTTCGCATCACCTCCCCCACTGGCCAACAGTTGACCGTCGGGACTGATAGCGACACTGGCCACGCGACTCTGTTGACTTCGCCTTTCTCCTCTTAACCCCCCGGACTGGGTATCCCAAAAGCGGAGATGACCGTCATTAAAACTCCCCCCACTGATGAGAATGTCGCTTTCGGGGGTAAAGGTGAGGGCAGACACGGCGGTATTATGACCCTGGAGGGTGTGGGTTAATTCCACTTCTCGCCAACAGTTGAGGATATGTTGGGTGGTACATCGTTGGGTGGAGTCGAGGGACTCAGGGGGAGGGGGAAAGGGGTCGTTAATGGAGGGGTTGGTCTGGGAAAGGACGGGGTTGCCTTGCCAGAGGACTCCTATGGTTAAGCTGATCACGCCCAGAAGAAGCCGTTGCATTATCGGGTTTGAATATTGGGGCAAATGGTCGTTTCTATTTTGTCTTGGGAGGGGTGTTCTTGCCAACCAGAGAGGATGCCTTGGAGTTCGGATTGGAGAATTTGCAGGGATTCGATTTTCTGGGTAATTTCGTCTAATTTCTGTTGTAGGTGTTCTTTGACTGTTCCGCAGGGGAGTTCCCCGTGGTCGTGAACGGTGAGGATGTCTTGGATTTCTTGTAAGCTGAGGCCGAGGGATTGCGATCGCTTGATAAAGGCTAACCGATTAAAAATCTTGCGGTCAAAGAGACGATACCCCGCCTTAGACCGATGAACCACAGGGGTTAAGAGTCCTAACTCCTCGTAATAACGAATGGTTTTTACTGATAAACCACTCTCGCTGGCCACTTGACCAATTTTCAGGGGAGGGGAGGCAGTATCAACCATGAGATCAAACAGGACAAGTATTAACGACGGTTGCGGTGTTTGCTGGGGGTGAGGTGAGGGAGAGGCATGGCCGGGGGTAAGTATCCTTTGGGGGTTTCTCTGGGTTGAGGGAGGGGAGGGGGATTTTTTAACCACCGCCAGAATAGGGCAGCCCCGACGGTGACACCACCGAGACCGAATAGAGTCCAGTATCCTCCCACTCCTCCCATCACGGCATCAACGAGGCCAATGGTTAGGATAAAGCTGGAGAGGGGGTCTTTTCCATACAAAGACCTCACAAAACGAGGTAAGAAACGGTTCATGGGGGCTTGAATGACTATAATGTATCTCTATTTTCAGGGTAGCTGATCTTTTGGGTTTGGTGGTTCATCCCACTCCAGAGAGGTCACTCTTTGACCAGGACTCCATTGAGGAAGATTTCTGCAATGCCTTCCGCCATTTCTTGCATGGCTTTGGGGGAAGCATGGGGATCAATAATGGTTTCTTGGGAGAAACCGGAAATGGCGAACATTCCGAGGAAGACTTGGGCGACGATTTTGGGGTTCATGGGGCGATAAATGCCTCTATCCATGGCGGTTTCAAAGAAGGCTTCGGCCACATCGGTCATTTTTTCGATGACTTCGGTTTGGATGCGATCGCGCAATTCTGGATGAAATTGGGCTTCCATAAAACACACCCGCATTAAATCACTATTTTCCCGCATCCGTAGCATTCGCCGTTTCATCACTTGGGCCACTGCTTTATAACTGCCCATTTCACTTAATTCGGTGAGTAAGTCGGTGAGAATGTCAACCCATCCCTGGGTGGCCACTTCGATGAGAATGGCTTTTTTATTGCTGAAATGGCGGAAAATTGTCCCTTCTGCGACTTTGGCCGCTGCGGCCAAATCCCGCGTTGTTGTGGCATCGTACCCTTTGCGGGCAAATAAACGCAAGGCCGCCTGTAAAATGCGATCGCGGGTACTTTCTTCGGTTTGGGTGTCAAGGACAGGACGTTGATGAAAGACTATCATAGCGGTACTGATAAAAAAGCCTATAGTTCACCCTAACGCTCCTTGACCCCAAAATGGTGCGATCGCATCAAAACCTTCATAAAACTTTCCCTTCTGAGGGCCTTTGTCTGCTATTTATTACTTTTTTTTGTTGAATTGTAACAATGTTGCCTGTCCTTTTACCGATCCCGATCATTTTCCTACAAACCCTGAGTTTACTGATCAGCGTTGCCATCGAAGCCGTTATTTTTCAGCGACAATTAAAATTTAGCCGCAAACAAAGCATCCAATTCTCTCTATCCATCAATCTCTTTTCCGATATCGCCATCTGGCTATTTCTTTTCACGGTTCAATCCATCGCCCCCGAAACCACCCGGTTACACCTCATGAGTTATGTCTTTTTCACCCAATTCTACCAAGTGGAACGACCCACCCAATTCTATTTAATTAGCTTTGCCATTATTCTCACCATTTTTTTATTAATTTGTTTAATTGAGTATAAAGGCTTAGACTTTTTACAAGTCTTTCTCGAACCCCCATATCCCAATATTTCAGACAATATTTCAGAAGGAGAAAACCGCGCCACCTCTTTAGTTAATAAACTCAACGAAGCCATTATCCGAACAAATCTCCGTCAAGCCTCAGTCGTATTAATTGCTAACTTATTGAGTAACAGCTTAGTCGTATTAATTATTTTACTTCATTTTCTCAAAAACTAATGCTTGATTTAAGTAAACTTGAAATTCTCCATCCCCCTCGACCTTATTCTTGGCAAACCCTATTTTGGCTAAGTGTATTTTCTGGATTTATGGCATTTTTAGCCACTGGTTTTTTTAGAACACTCATTGCTGTAATTGGACAAATTTTATTAATTATTAGTATCACTTGGTTGGGTAAAATTAATAACTTTTTTCCTATTTTATGGATCACATCGGCTTTAATATGTGGATTACTCTACGGACTTTTTAAAATTCAGCCTTCTGTCCTCTGTATCCTCTGGCTACCCTTAGCTGCAATTTTAATTATTTTGGATGTTTGTTTCTCAAAAGACTTAACCTTTAAAGTTCCCAACACTTCCGAAAGACATACTTTACTCATCTTATTTTTAACTCAAGTTTTAATGGCCTGTTGGCTACAATTTACCTTAATTACCTATAACTGGATTCAAAGCTACCCCAGTTTACTTACAGATCAACTCAACCACAGTAACTTTATTGTCAACTTAACCCCTCGCCAACCCCCTAGAAGTGTGGCCATTTTACAAACCATGAGACAACAGTTAATCGAAACCCTCAATAATAAACCGTGGACAGAGGGAGAAAGTTGGTTAAAAAATTCAGCGTTTCATATTCAAGAAATGTATGAAACCTTTTTGAGCAATTTAGCAGAAGAATCAGAAACTAAAAATAATCTTCAATATCAACCATCTTTACCCGAAAACCAGTTTTGGAAACTTTATTTTTTATATCCCTTAGAACAAAATACTCAACAAATTTATACCTTTCGTTACTGTAATCATCCCCAATGTCCCCCCATTAAGCAATGGAGTAGTTATACCGTTTCCTCCTTTCCCAGTGATGATCCTTGGTTCATGGAGAGTTTAGAAGTTTTACCAGAGAATGAATATCGACTCCTATTCCGTATGGAATGGACAGGGCCCCAGTCTAACCAAAGTCAAGACACTCAACCCTATCAAAGTCATCTCAATTGTAAAGTCTTTCCCATCGGCAATTCCCCCCAACAAACCAAGATTCAATGTCCGGCAGTTTATTGATAATGGGTAATTGGTAATGGGTAATTGGTAATGGGTAATGGGGAAGATGGAGGAGATGGGGAAGATGGAGGAGAACAAAGAACAAACAACCAAGAACCAAGAACCCAGAACAAACAACAAAGAACAAACAACCAACAACCAAAAACCAAAAACAAACTATTCAGTCGGTTTTGGGGGTTTGGTGACATCGGGTGGGGCTGCCGAGGGGGCCGGGGCCGCCGGGGCCGGGGCTGGTTTATTCACCTGCGGTGGGGCTGGTGGGCTACTGGGTGCGGGGGCCGGAGTCGAAGGCCGGGCCGTGGACGGTGGGGGCGAAGACTGCCGGGCCGGGGCCGACTGGCGAGGTGGGGGTGAAGACTGCCGGGCTGGGGCCGACTGGCGAGGGGGAGGTGAGGACTGCCGGGCCGGGGCCGACTGTCGGGGAGCAGTGGACCGTTGACGGGGTTGGGGGTTACTGGGCGGTGGGCTACTGCTGCCACTGCTACGGGGTTGACTCGGTGCAGAACCACTGCTACTCGACCCAGAAGAAGACCGAGAGGGAGAAGAAGACCGAGAAGGAGAAGAAGACCGAGAAGGAGAAGAAGACCGAGAAGGAGAAGAAGACCGACTCCGAGAGCGAGAGGGTTGGCTCGGTTTTGGTACTGATTTATAGTAACTTTTCTCCGGTTTCAGGGGTTCGGCCTCAATGCTGCCCTCCCGTCCGTCTAAGTTGGGTCGTTCTGGGAAGTCTTCGGGGGGTACGGTTTCAATTACCCGACTCATAAAGTCGTTCCAGACGGTGGCGGCGGTGCTGCTGGCCCCTTCGGTGGAACTATTATCGTCATTGCCCAGCCAGACTCCGGCTACCAGTTGCGGGATATAGCCCACAAACCAGAGGTCGCGGAAGTCGTCGGATGTTCCGGTTTTTCCGGCGACGGCTCGGCCACTGAGTTGGGCGTTGCTTCCTGTGCCGTTTTCCACCACTGATTGCAGCATCCAGGTGATGATGTTGGCGGTGTCTTGGTCGATGGCTTGTTTGTCTTCGGACTTGGCTTCGTGGAGGACGTTCCCTTCTGTGTCTAAGATGCGGGAAATGCCGTGGGCGGACTCATGGACTCCTTCATTGGCCAAGGTGCCGTAGGCGTTGGTGAGTTCTAGGAGGGTGACTTCTGATGCACCGAGGGCGAGGGAGTAGGTGGGTTTGAGTTCCGACTCAATGCCTAGGGCTTTGGCCACTTTGATCACGGGAGTCCAGCCTACATCAATGAGGGTGCGGACGGCGGGAACGTTGACGGACTGGGTGAGGGCTTCGTTGAGGGAGACGTAACCTTGATAGCCTTCGTTATAGTTTTCTGGTTCGTAGCCATCCACCACGTAGGGGGCATCGAGGACGGTTTTATTGGGGGAGATGCCTGTGGCTACGGCGGTGGCATAGACAATGGTTTTAAAGGTTGAACCGGGTTGTCGTTTGGCTTGGGTGGCCCGGTTAAATTTGCCGTTTTCGTCGTTGTTGTTGTAGTCGCTACCGCCGACCATGGCTTTGATGGCCCCGGTTCGGGGGTCGAGGGCGACTAGGGACCCTTGGTTAAATTTTTGGGTGGGTCCGTAGCGGGCGACGGCTTTGGCTACGGCATCTTCGGCGGCCTGTTGCCATTGCAGGTCGATGGTGGTTTCGATGGTTAGCCCCCCTTGGGCGATTTGCTCTTCGGAGAGATATTTGGGCAGTTGGTCTTGGATGTAGTCGTTAAAGTAGGGGACTTTGCGGCTTAACCGTTTGGGGTCCTGGGGGTTGAGGTTGAGGGGGGAGGCGATGGCCATGGCGGCTTGACCGGGGCTGATGAAGCCTTGGTCGCGCATTTTTTCGAGGACGCGATCGCGCCGTCGTTTAGCGGCTTCTGGGTCTTCTAAGGGGGAATAGCGACTAGGGGCCGGGGTAATGGCCGCCAAGGTGGCTACTTCGGCCACCTCTAATTCTTGGACGGTTTTGCCAAAATACACCCAAGCAGCATCCCCAATACCATAGGCCCCAGAGCCTAAATAGACTAAATTTAAATAACGCTCTAAGATTTCTTCCTTATCAAACTCCTCCTCTACTTTCTGGGCCAGACGAATTTCTTTGAGTTTCCGCCACAAGTCCCGGTCGTTGTTGAGATAGACAATGCGACTTAACTGTTGGGTGAGGGTGCTGCCCCCTTCCACAATACGCCCTGACCGTAGATTGGTGAGACTGGCCCGGAGAATGCCTTGATAGTCCACCCCATCATGGTTTAAGAAACGACGGTCTTCACTGGCGATAAAGGCTTGGACGACTAAATTGGGAATTTCTGCAATACTTAATTCTTCATGGGTCACGGGGCCAATTTCTTGGATAACCGTCCCATCGGAGGCCGTCACCGTCATGGTTTTTTGCCGGGTGAAGGTCATCACCTCCTCTACCGACTCCGGCAATTGAGACTCAATATCATGCCAGACATAATTGGCATAAGCGGCCCCACCCCCCAGTCCTGCCGCCGCAATGAGGGCGGCCCAAAGCCAAGGTCGGCGATGAAGGGGGCGTTTGGGGGATTGGGCTTTATTTTTCTTGTCCGGGGATTTTTTGCCCACTGGAGGGGCTTTAGACGGAGAGGGGGGTTTTGGTTTTGCGGCCTTTTCCGAGACAGCAGAGGCGGCTGTTTTCTCCTTCGCGGTTTTCCCCTGCGCGGTTTTCCCCGATGGGGGGGAGGAGGAAGCCTTGGTTTTCTGCTGAGATGGGGGTGGGGACTGGGGGGAAACTGCGGATTTAGAGGCAGTTTTCCCCTTAGACGGACGACGGTCTCCGTTTTCCTTGGCCCTAGGGTTGACCGTTGACTTTTGGGTTGACTTTTGAAACTGAGTTTCTTGTTCTTTGGGTTTTTGAATGAACTTAGACACGCCTACTCCTCTGCTATGCCACAAACCACCGTGTAATGTTTGTTGAATTGTTGCTTATTTTAGGGCTTTCTTCTGAAGTCTGTATTCTGCCGAATTCTAGATTTTAGAAAATTTCATCAGAATTACACCCTGAATTGCCTCTTTTACTCCCTTATTCTGCAAATTTTGGCCGCTTCCGTAAGCGGGGCTAATAAAGATAAAGAGAGGTTTAATTGATTTAAGCGAGTTTCTTCTGGTCCGCCCTCCTCCTGGGGTCCGTGATAGTCACTGCCTCCGGTTTTTAACAACTTCTTATCCTGACAGATTTTTTCGAGTTGAGCAATCTGGGTGGGCGTATGGGCGGGATGATAGACTTCTATTCCTAATAGGCCCGCTTCGATTAATTCCGGTAAAATTTCCTCAATTTTTCCACCTCGAAATAAAAAGGGATGGGCCCAAACGGGGACTCCGCCACAATCTCGCAAGAGTCGAACCCCCTCCACGGCGGTAAATTTTTCATAGGGAACATAGGCCACTCCATCATCTTTTAACCAGCGATCGAAGGCTTCTCGACAAGAATTTGCATAACCGGCTGCGACTAAAGCCCGGGCAATATGGGGACGACTCGGAGCAATTCCTTCTCCCAAGTTTGGGTATTCTATTGCATATCCCAATTTTGCTAGTTTGTCAACTATTTGTTGAGCGCGACGGTGGCGGCCTGCAACTCGTTCTTGGAGGGGGGGGTTGAGTTGTGCGGGGTTGGGATAAAAGCCTAAAATATGGAGCGATCGCCCGTTACAAACGGTGCTTAATTCCACCCCTGGCACAATGTCTAAATTCTCGGTGTCTAAATTTTCTGTTTGGGCTGCTTGAAACGCTTCTGACCAGCCGGCTAAGGTATCATGATCGGTAATGGCCAAAGCCTGTATTCCGGCTTGGCGGGCCGCTTTAACTAAGGCAGTGGGAGTAAGGGTCCCATCGGAATAGGTGGTATGACAGTGCAGTTCGAGCATAGGAGAGATTCAGGGTTAACCTTGCCCTAGTGTAACGAGTTCTTTTGGAATCTATGCACAATTTTCTGTAAGCGTGAGGGAAAGAAACCCGGTTTCTCCCTTTCCTGAACCCACCCCCAACAACAAACCCAGAACAAATGCGATAATGCGTTTGTTAGCGAATAGTCGGGATTTATGACGTTAAAGCGAGTAGTCTTAATTATTTTGACCGTGGTTGCGATCGCACGGGTCGGTTTATCCTTGGGTGCGAGTCTATCACAACCCCAAGTCCAAAGTCGGTTAGAACTCTACCAGACGAACCTAGTGTTACACGCAGCAGAATATAACCCCCCAGAGGAGGAAAGCGGGGAGACTGTTGCCATTGAGAATTTTTTAGGGAATACCCCCTATCAAACAGCACAAACCAAGTATGAAAACGCTCGCCAAGAGGCTCAGAATAGCCGAGACCAACTGCAAGCTCAACTCACCCCTCAAAAGCACCCTTCTGGGGGGGAAGTGGCGTTAGAGGACACCCTAGAGGCGGCACAGCAACAGCTACAGTTAGAGCAAGCGATCGCGCAAACCAGCGATTATATTGAAAATATTGATCTCAAAATTGGCCTCTTACAAGTTGAACAGGGAAAGACAGAGAAGGCCAAGGAAACGTGGCAAACTGCCACCAAAAATAGTCAATCCGTCCCCGTTAAACAGACTGCACAGGTGTTAAAAGACCTCTGGAAATCCTCCCCTACGGTCAATATAGAGGCGGAAACGGTACTCAAGGATAATTTAGACGGATGGTTTCAGTTTCGTGCCTTGAGTCGCTTTTATGAGGTAGTCCAACGACCAGAAGCCTTAGCGCAACTCCAAGAACAAGAACAACAAACCGCAGAAAAAGCGTTACTGAAACTGGGCATCTTAGCCATTATCCCCTCTTTGGGTGCATTACTCGGTGTGGGGTTATTAATTGGGTTAGGGGTGCAATGGGTATTAAAGCGGCAGGATTCCATTTTAGCCAGTAATGGCGACCTCACCTGGGAAACCCCTTGGAATTGGGAAATCACTTGGCAAGTCTTGGTTGTCGGGTTTTTTGTCTTTTCCCAAGTTTTGTTACCCCTTTTCTTACCCCTCGTCACCCAGTTAGCAGGGGTTGACATCAGTAGCATGGGGTTACGAGGAAAAGCGGGTTATATTCTCCTCAGTTATCTGTTGATGACAGGGGGTGGACTGGCCATTCTTTATTTCTCCATTAAAGAGTTTTTACCCCTCCCCGACGACTGGTTTCGCTTCAAACTGCGGAGTAATTGGTTTATTTGGGGGTTTGGCGGTTATGTGGTGGCTGTTCCCCTCGTCTTACTTATTTCTCTCTTAAATCAGCAAATTTGGCAAGGTCAGGGGGGAGGAAACCCGATTATTTTGTTAGCTTTGCAAGCTCAGGATAAAGTGGCCTTATTGATTTTCTTTACTACGGCCTGTGTTGCGGCCCCAGTGTTTGAGGAGATTATTTTCCGGGGCTTTTTCTTACCCTCTCTCACCCGTTATATTCCTCTTTGGGGGGCTATTTCTATTAGTGCGGTGGTGTTTGCGGTGGCCCATTTAAGTTTGTCGGAGGTTTTGCCGTTAACGGTGTTAGGGTTGATTCTGGGGTTTGTGTACACGCGATCGCGCAATCTTTTAGCCCCTATCCTCCTCCATAGTTTATGGAATAGTGGCACGTTACTCAGTTTATTCTTGTTAGGAAGTGGGTGATTTTTATCTCCCCCATCTCCCCTACCTTTCCCATCTCCAATGACCAATTAATTGCTAATTGTTAATTGTAATAACGGAGTAACTTGGTGAGGAGGGAGGGGGGGAGAAAATAGAAAACCTTGTCCGAATTCACAGCCTAGCGTCTTGAGCCATTCTAACTGCTCTGGGGTTTCAATTCCCTCGGCAATTGCATTTAATTCCAATAAATTACTCAACGCAATAATAGACTCGGCAATCACCTGATTGCGGGCATCACACTCTCTAGAGTTTACAAAAGCTCGGTCAATTTTTAGATCATCAACAGGTAACTGTCGGAGATAACTTAACGAAGAATAACCTGTCCCAAAATCATCAATACTCAGACGAATTCCTTGGAATTGAATTTGGCTTAATAACTCACGGGTAAACTCAACATTTTTGACCAGCATACTCTCAGTTATTTCTAGCACTAAACAATTCCCCGGCAAATCATACGTCTGGAGAATATCTTGTAATTCCCCTAATAAAGTCTTTTGCAGTTGCCGCACCGAGAGGTTAACACTGATACTTAACGATTGATCAGGAAAATCTGCTTGCCACAGTGCGAGTTGTTGACAGGCCGTATGTAGCACCCAACGACCAATTGGTATAATAAGTCCCGTTTCTTCCGCAATGGGGATAAATTCCCCAGGAGACACAAACCCCCGTCTAGGATGTTGCCAACGAAGTAAGGCTTCAAATCCGCGAATTTTTTGACTTTCAAGATGGACAATCGGCTGATAATACAAGAGTAATTCTTGATTTTCTAAGGCTTTGCGGAGATCATTTTCTAAATGTAGCCGTTCGACGACTTTTAAGTGCATGGTGGGGTTAAAAATTGCGTAGCGTCCGCGGCCTCGTTGTTTGGCGCGATACATGGCCAAATCCGCATCTCGGAGTATGTCTTCGGCCTGGTGGTGGTTTGGGGTTTGCATTACGATACCAATGCTGGTACTGGTAAAAACTTCTCGGTCAGTGACTTGTAGAGGCGATCGCAAGGCCGCTAAAATCCGTTCAGAGATTTTTATTGCTCGTTCTATTCCCTGAATTTCCTCTAATAAAATCACAAATTCATCCCCCCCTAACCGGGCCGCTAAGTCGGTGTCTCGAATAAACTCACAGAGGAGGTTAGCGACTTCTAACAGCAGTTCATCCCCGGTAATATGCCCTAAACTGTCATTGACCACTTTAAAATGATCCAGATCGAGGAATAAGACGGCAAATTGGAACGTCGGAGACCGTTTCGCCCGTTTTAAGGCTAGATCAAGGCGTTCCATTAGTAAATTCCGGTTGGGCAACCCGGTTAACCCGTCGTGGAGTGCGTCGTGTTTTAATTGCAATTCTGCCTTAATGCGATCGCTCACATCCCGTGAGGTAGTCTGTAAATGGACTACATTCCCCACTTCATCTACAATCGCCTTGGTGAGGGTTTCCAGCCAAATATAGTGGCCGCTACAGGTGCGAATGCGATAAGTCATGGGGCAAGACTCCCCTTGTAAAGCGGGGTTATGGGAGTCTTGGCGAATTCGTTCTAGATCATCGGGATGAAACAAGTCATAGGGGTTACGGCCAATTAGTTCCTCTGGAGAATAGCCTAAGAGGGATTGACTGGAGGGGGTAACATACAAATAACGGCCATCGGGTTCATGTAAACAGACTAGATCACTCATATTTTCTGTCACGAGACGCAACCGTTCTTCACTCTCTCGTAATGCCTGTTCTGCCCGTTTCAATTCGGTAATATCCCGGCCAACCGATTGAATTTCGACTAATTCTCCTTGGTCATCAAAGATGCCTTCATTTAACCATTGCGTCCAGCCCATTGCCCCATTACTGCGTTGATCTCGATTTTCAACAATACATCGGGGGTTTTGGGGACTTAATTGGGACACAGGTTCAAAGACTTGGTTTTCCAGATCACTGGCATTGGCGAAATCGCTCCATTTTTTGCCAACAATTTCATCGAGAGTAACACCTAAAGCGCGACAAAGGGCTTCGTTGGCGAAGGTAATAGTGGTATCAGGGCGCGATCGCAGGATAAAATCCGTTTGCGCTTCTACTACCTTACGATAGCGATTTTCGCTGGTGCGGAGGGCATTCTGTATTTGTTGGCGTTTGGCTTCATTGCGCTTGCGATCGCTCACATCCATAATTAAGGTATCCCACACCACGTCCCCATTCTCTTGACGTTCCGGAC
Organism: Spirulina sp. CS-785/01; assembly: GCF_028330525.1. GTDB lineage: Bacteria > Cyanobacteriota > Cyanobacteriia > Cyanobacteriales > Spirulinaceae > JAQMSD01. The sequence goes on along the minus strand of NZ_JAQMSD010000126.1, from coordinate 1,454 downwards.
GACCCGCCGCTTCTAACCATTTCAACTGCCGAGAAGGGGTAATAATTCGCCATTGCCAAAACCAAGGTTGCAGCGTCTGGACCGACTCCTGCACCGACTCATACATCCCTTCCCGATCATCGGGATGCACCATATCCCACAACACCTGGGCATTTTGAACCACAGCTTCCGGTTGAATTTCCCACAAGTCATAACACCCCGGACTCATATAAATCACTTGATCAGACCCATCGGGGTGTAACACATAGCGAAAAATCGCCCCCGGCACATTCTTGGCCATATTTTGAAAGCGTTGCTCACTTTCTAGTAATGCGGCCTCGGCCTGTTTTCGCCGTTCAATTTCCCGTCTCAGCACCCGATTCCAGACCACAAAAGCCACTAAAATCACCAAGGGCAGATAAATAAGAACCTGAATGAGACTGTTGCGTATATCCTGCCAACCCCAAACCTGATCCGGTTTTAACCAGCGTTCTTGGGCTTGATAATAGGCTGACTCCGGATTAGCAATTAAGCTGCGTAAATGCTGGTCTAACGTGGTTAATAATTGCTGGTTTTGCCCCTCTGCCACAATAAAATGGAGTCGAGAAGGCCCAATCAAAATATTGGTTTTCTGGATAGGATAGTGCTTCGCCGCCTCTCGACCGAAAAAATGATTCACCACTCCCGCATCAACTTTTTCCTCCTCTAGTAATCGCGGAATCTCTTGAAACTGGTCAACACGGACAAACTGAGGCTCAATGGCAAAGGCGTTGACGCGCTGGGTTAAGACCGTCTCTTGAATGCTGCCTTCGACCACTGCCACTCGTTTCTGGTCTAACTCTAGCAGAGAGTCTATCGACCCATCGGAGCGAGTATAAATTTCCGACCAACTGGTTAAGACCACTTCTTGGTTAAAATCAAACGTGCGTTTCTGTGGCGACTCCGTAGGAAGATCGCGCTCCTCCGAATAGGCCACATCCACCATCAAATCAAGCTCTCCCTCCTCCACCTGCTGCAAGCAGTCTTCCCACTTACACACCACATAGTCCAAAGACCAATTGGCCTCCTCTGCAATGTCCTCCAAAACATCCACCCAAAACCCCGCAGGGTTTCCGGTGTCCTCTACAAACACTTTCGGTTTATTCTCATAAATCCCCACCCGCACCGTTTTGCCCATTTTCTCGGCACGGACAAACTCTCCTCCCACCAGCAGGAGTAGGACTAAAAAACCGCCCAGGGTGGCAGCAAACTTCATGAATTAACTCGACGCTTGAAAGATGTACACAGGTTTACTCTGTTTTAACATGGAGGTGTTAAACCATGAAAAACCACTGCGTGACATACTCCCACGCTCAATCGGAGATTAGAGCGTGGGCTTCTCCATCCCTGGAACGAGACTTCGCGTTTTTGAGTGAGGCGATGCCCAACCCCACTTTTTTAATCAAAATACCTGAACACAGATCTCTTGGCATAGA
>NZ_JAQMSD010000125.1 GCF_028330525.1 Spirulina sp. CS-785/01 | reverse complement strand
ATATCAGCCCGAATATCAGCCCGAATATCAGCCCGACTATCAGCCCGAATATCAGCCCGAATATCAGCCCTCCTATCAGCCCGACTATCAGCCCGTAATAAATTCCTCGTTGAATCCCCGTCCATGACAGATCGAGAGCTTCGGTTAATTGAATATTGCTATCATCCCCTCCTATCAGCCCGACTATCAGCCCGACTATCAGCCCGACTATCAGCCCTCCTATCAGCCCTCCTATCAGCCGATACTGTCGTCTTTGCCGTTGATTCTCCAACCAACTCGGCTGCATTTTCTCAATAAGTAACTCCCGTTGGCGGACTTCATCTCGCTCTAACGTGGCCGCCAACCAGGCCAAGTAATGCTTTGCCTCCCGAAAACTATACCGAGAACGAGGAAAAGCGAGCTTACGCTGGAGAAAATCATCAAAAAGCTGACGTTGACAGTCTTCTGGCTTCCCTTGGGGCAACTGGTGCGGCTTAGTATAGGTGCGGGGCATTAAATTCAGTAACATGGGCTTTTCTGCCAAAGTCAAAACCCCCTTCTCTGGATCGCGCTTCATCTCGTTCCAAAGATAGCCAGCCCCACAATCTTCAAGATAGGCTTGAATTTGCCCTTCCTCCAACTCACGGAGACAAATTGCCCCTTTCATATCCAAGCGATGGCGACATTTTTGATAATCCCGAATCCGCGAACAGATCACCAACGCCCTTTGATGTTCGCTGTTATTATTTTGTTGCAGTTCATTAATCGCCTTAATCGCCTCATCAGACCATTCCCCCAACTCATCCAACCCATCCAACAGGGGAATCAAGCAATCCCGATGCAACCAATCCCAACAAACCTCTGCTCTCAACCCATAACGCTCTTGTAACTCCTCTACCATCCAATCCTGAATGGTTTGCCAAGGCCGCCAAGTGGATAACTCAAAAATGATGGGAATGGGGGCTTCGTCGTCCTGCTTGGCCTCATTAGCCAACTCTTTGCCCAGTTTCAGGAGTTCAGTTGTTTTCCCACTCCCCGGTTCACCCAAAATCAGCAATTGCTGACCCATATCCTGAAAAATAGAAAAAGTTGACCGATCTGGGGCAATAGATTGCGTTTTCCCCGTCCTCCAATCCTCTACCTCCCGTGGCATTGTCACCGATTGTACCACCGTCGGCAATCCTCTCCAGACTTCCTGCCAACGGAATGGAAACAGTCGAAAAGACTGAAAGAACGAATCATTGATCAAGATAACCCCAACTAAGGGACAGATGATCCAAAAAAGCGGAATGTCTCGAAGTCGCCAATCTTGCGATCTTTGCAAGTAGTGGGAAGTATCTTTCTTCTCCAGTGGGATCAAAACTTTATGATCCCATTCCTGCTGCTGCGGTTTGGGTTGCCGTTGGGGGGGCAATTCTGTATTGAGCCGTGTGGCCAGAGTGTGGTCTATATTAGAGAGTACCTTTTGGCGTAATCTAGCCTCATCTGGTTTCCCCTCTGGTTGATACTGCGCTGCCAGATAGCTCAAATACCCAAACAGCAACACCACCGCAAACGTAAACAGCCATCGCCAAAAGGGAGGAATGGAAGCCGGAAGCCCCGGCAGTTGATTCACAAAATAGGCAATAAACGCTGTCGCAATTGCTCCCAAGAGGAAGATACCAAGATAGAGAAACCCTTTCTGAGTTGAACTCATAGCCCCCACCGCACACGCTCACATATCTCCAATGTAACCGCAAATTGGGTCTTGGAAATCAACTCCTGCCCTTGCCCAAAAAAACCTGCCTTCACCCCCCTTGACCTATCTGTCATTGCGTTCAATCCATCTTGGTTTTAACCCCGTTCAAACGGGTTAAGGTATTCTAGGGAAATCAAATCAATCTCCCTAAACCCGATAGGCCAAAACAAAACGCTCTATCCCATTAATATCCTTAAAAACCTGAATCCCTCGATAACTGCCCTGTTGTTGGAGTAAGGCTTGCACCCTCTCCCCTTGGCCCGCCATCATTTCAATGAGCCACACCCCCCCCGACTGTAAATAGTCGGGAGCAGTGGCCACAAGATGACGAATGGCCACCAAGCCATCCTCTCCCCCATCTAACGCTAAATGTGGCTCATGTTGGCTGACTTCCGGTTGCAGGTGTAATACTTCTTGAGAGGGAATGTAGGGCGGATTAGACACCATGCCACTAATTTGCCCTGTGAGGCGTTTTAAGGGTTGCCACCAGTAGCCAGGGTGGAATTGAATGCGCGAGGCGAGTTTGTGCCTTGTGGCGTTTTCTAGGGCAATTTCTAGGGCTTCTGGAGAGCAGTCAACCGCGTGTAGGGTGGCCTGGGGGAAAACGGAAGCCAGTCCCAAGGCAATTGCACCACTCCCTGTTCCTAAATCCACCCAATGCCCTGATAATAAATGAGACTCCCCCGCCCCTTGCACGGCCAAATCAATGATTTCCTCCGTTTCAGGACGGGGAATTAAAACCCCTGGCGCGACTTGTAAAGAAAAAGTACGCCAGGGGACAGAACCAAGTAAATATTGCAGGGGAATTCTTTCCTGTAGTCGTTGTTGCCAGAGACGGTTCAGGTGGGGGACTGCTTGGTTTAAGTCCAGTTGGGTTTGGGGGGTGGCTAAACGCAGCGCGAGTTTATCGAACCCCGTTACCGCTTGGATAAGCCAATCTAACTCACTAATACTGATCTTAGCGGTAACGGCTGCGGCTTTCGCCTCCTGTACCCATTCCCGAAACGGTTGACCTGAAACCACCATTCCCCTAACCTCAACTACTGAGACTGACGATCGCGGACATACTCAATGGCTTCCTGAGAAGGAACGAGCATAATTTGATTCAGTTGTTGGTCGTTATTGGTTTCTAAGGCATTAATAATCCCTTCAAGGGGAACAACCTCAATGGTGACAGTATCCGCTAAATTGGGTTGTTGTTCCTGAAACCGTTGTACCATCCGTTCAACGGCGGCTTTCTCGAAAAAGAACGGAATGCGTTGCTGATCATTTTGTTGCAGCGTCAGATAACCGCCTTCATTCCCCCCTCGGGCCACAAAGAGAGGAACACCTTGGAATTCATTTTCTAACTGTTGGGCCAGTTGGACCTGAGACTGGGTGGGAACATAGGTGAATTCAATATCCCCTTGGGCCTCGGTTTGTTGTTCAAACTGATACACCTGACTCAGAGACATGGGAACCACATTCACTTGGTTGCCTAACTCCGGGTTTTCCTGCTTTAAGCGTTGTACAAAACGCTCCGCATCTTCGGGGTTAATGAAAATGCCGGCCACATTTCCCACTTCTTCTACACTGGCCACTAAAGGCGCACCGTTGCCGTCGATGACTGTGAAGACGGGGACTGACTGTAAGCGTTGCACAACTTGTTCGGCGGGTAAAGCCAATGCAGACAATGAACCACCCAACAAAGTGCCTAATGCGGTACTCCCGGCAATACCAGCAGCAAGACACCAACGAAGAAAAGATTTTGTATTGATCATGAATCTACCTCAAAGACTGCTCACGGATTTACGCAAAACACCGATTTACTGGGGTTGCTAAAAGTAGGAGCAAATAAAACTCGTAATGTTCAATCAACCGCTAACTTGAAAATTGTGTATGTTTGTTCAGCGTGTCAACTTACTGCTTCAAACATACCGCAATTGTTAACGCTTTGTGAACTTTGACTAGGCTATTCCCCTGGATGTTCCGAGGAGTGGCCAAAAAAGATAGTGGCACATCTGGCTTATGAAGAATGGACCATGAAGAATGGACAATGGAGAATGAATAATTTTTGGTTATCGGTTCATGGTTGAGTGGGGTTGGGGACTGCTAGAGTAGAGGCTAGACTTGGAGCAAGTATCAAGAATGGCTGTATCTTTGGCTCAGAACTCCTGGAGGGCGTTTCGAGGGGCGTTTTTAGATTTTTTGGCTGATCCGTTTTTTGTGCCGGAAACGGAGGCGGTGCGCTATCTCCCGGATGGGTTGTTGGTTCTCGAAAATGGCATTATTCGGGATTTTGGCGATTATTCTGAATTGACCCATAAATATCCGCAAATTTCTGTAACGGACTATACGAATAAGATTTTAATGCCGGGGTTTGTGGATACTCATATTCATTTCCCCCAAACTGAGATTATTGCCTCTTATGGGGAGCAGCTTTTAGAGTGGTTAAATAAATATACGTTTCCGACAGAAGCTAAGTTTAAAGATTGGGACTATGGGCGACAGGTTGCTCGCTTTTTTTTAGAGGAACTGATTCGCAATGGAACAACGACTGCGCTAGTCTTTGCGACGGTTCACCCGGAGTCCGTTGAGGCGTTTTTTACGGAGGCTCAGGCGCGAAACTTACGGATGATTGCGGGGAAAGTAATGATGAATCGTCATGGGCCAAACAATATTTGTGATACAGTAGAATCCTCTTATCAAGATAGTAAAAGGTTGATTGAAAAATGGCATAAAAAAGGGCGGTTGCTCTATGCCATTACACCTCGTTTTGCCATTACTTCGACTGAGGAACAGTTAAAGATCGCGGGGCAATTATTACAGGAATTTCCGGATGTTTATTTACAAACCCATTTATCGGAAAACTTGGCAGAAATTGAATGGGTTAAAGAATTATTTCCTAACTGTGAGAATTATTTAGCGGTGTATGATCAAGCGGGGTTAGTGCAGGAGAAAGCAGTATTTGCGCATGGGATACATTTGACAGAGGAAGAATTTGCGCGACTGTCGGAGGCTAAAGCTGCGATCGCATTTTGTCCCACCTCTAATCTATTCTTAGGCAGTGGCCTCTTTAACCTCGCCCAAGCCAAATCCCCCGAAACCCCCGTTAAAGTAGGCTTAGGAACCGATGTAGGCGGAGGAACAAGTTTTTCCATGTTCCAAACCGCCAATGAAGCCTATAAAGTAGCACAACTGCGCCAACAAAACCTATCCCCCCTACAAGCCTTATTCTTAGCCACATTAGGCGGTGCGCAAGCATTAGCCTTAGAGGAAAAAATTGGCAACTTTGAAACCGGGAAAGAAGCAGATTTTATTGTAGTTGATCACCAAGCCACCCCCCTATTAGCCTTCCGCAACCGAGACACCCTCCCCCCCACCGTAGCAGAATTAGCCGAGCATCTCTTTGCGCTACTCATTTTAGGCGATGACCGAGCCATAACAGCCACTTATATCATGGGAGAAGCACCAAAAACCTCATAGGAGAAAGCGTAGGGTGCGTTAGCGAAGCGTAACGCACCAAAAACCTCATAGGAGAAAGCGTAGGGTGCGTTAGCAAAGCGTAACGCACCAAAAACCTCATAGGAGAAAGCGTAGGGTGCGTTAGCAAAGGGTAACGCACCAAAAACCTCATAGGAGAAAGCGTAGGGTGCGTTAGCGAAGCGTAACGCACCAAAAACCTAACGATTATACCCTTCTGTCAATTGTCGCAATTGCTCACACAACCCCTCAGTCAACATACTAGACTCCGCATATCGCCACCGCCAATTCCCAGGGATCACACTCGGATCATTCATCCTGGCCCGGTTATCCAAACTAAGAATATCCTGTAAAGGAATAATCGCCTGATTGGCCACCGAACTCAACGCCAAACGCATTAACCCCCAAGTAATTGACGGGATATCCTCGGGAGAATCATACCCCAGATAAAACGCCACATTGGCCTTTTCCGTCTCGCCAGCCTTCTCCCACCAGCCCAAAGTTGTATCATTATCGTGAGTCCCAGTATAAACTAAACAATTCCGGGGAAAATTGTGCGGTAAATAGGGATGATCCGCCCCTTCACTAAAAGCAAACAGCAAAATTTTCATCCCCGGAAACCCAAATTGATCCCGCAATGCCTCCACTTCTGGGGTAATAATCCCCAAATCTTCCGCCAATACAGGCAAATAGCCTAACTTATTCCGTAACGTCTCAAAAAAGTCCTCTCCGGGGGCCTCAACCCATTCCCCACTTAATGCCGTTGTTTCCCCAAACGGCACTTGCCAGTAAGCCTCAAAACCGCGAAAATGGTCAATACGCACCAAATCCACATATTCTAACGTTGCCCGGAATCGTTCAATCCACCACGCATACTCAGTTTCTTTTAGCTTCTCCCAGTCATACACCGGATTTCCCCACAGTTGTCCTGTAGCACTAAAATAGTCTGGGGGAACACCCGCAATATAAGTAGGTTTCAGGGTTTCTGGGTTTAACTTGAAAATCTCTGGATGGGCCCAAACATCGGCACTATTTTCACAAACATAAATAGACACATCGCCAATAATTTTAATGTCTCGCTCATTGGCATAACTCCGCAACTGCTTCCACTGTTCAAAAAACTTGAATTGGAGAAACTTGTGATAAAACACCCGATCTTTACATTCCTCGGCCTTCGCTTTTAACGCATCGGGGTTGCGGTGTCGCAAGTCGTATTCCCACTCATTCCACATTTGCTCGGGGAATTGTTCATGGATCACCATGAATAACACATAATCCTCTAACCATACCGCTTGCTCTTGGCAAAACTGCTCAAATTCCGGTGGGATGGGTTGACTGCGGAAGGTTTCAAAGGCTTGTTGCAGGTATTGGGTTTTGTGGGGAATGACGCGAGCAAAATTAACCTGATCCGATTGTATATCGTCTCCTGTGAGGGGTTGTAACTCCTCTGCTTTGAGTAATCCCTCCTCGGCCAGTTTCTCCAAACTGATCATCAGAGGATTCCCCGCAAAGGCACTAAAATTCATGGTATAGGGGGAATGCTCATAACCTGTGGGGCCCAAGGGGAGAATTTGCCACAGTTTTTGTTTACTTTTAGCCAGAAAATCCACAAACTCGTAGGCACCTTGGCCCAAGTCTCCAATCCCAAAACGACTGGGGAAGGATGTGGGATGGAGTAATACACCACTAGCGCGTTCAAAATCCATAGGAGTTCTCTATGTTAGGGAATCTATGGCAATTTTAACAATTAACCATTAACAATTTAGGGAATGATTGACGCTCCACGCCCTAAAGGAGCGTGGATTCTTGGTTCAACGAATCTCCGTTAGCTAGCAGGATTTCTCCAACCAACCAAGAGGGAGTTTCTCCCCAAGCGTTAATTTTCGTGCGCCCCACGATATATAAAGCCCTTT
>NZ_JAQMSD010000124.1 GCF_028330525.1 Spirulina sp. CS-785/01 | reverse complement strand
TTAACCTTGTACTCTAAGACAAACATTTAACACTAAGTATGCTGGTATCAAAACTATAGCAGATTAAATTCAATATGGCAATAAAAAGCCGTCCTCCACTTCGTTGGCATGACGGGGCTTGAAACCCAGTATTTTTGGTCAGGGTTGCAATAAGCTCGCTTAGGGCTTCCTACCAACGCATTAATACTATTTAATGTTTGATGATCATAATATTCCTGGTATAAAAGGGCGCAAACCTTGCGCCCCTAACCGGATTGAATCATTAAAACAACAGCTTTTCTATTCCTCTAATTCACTATTAAATTCATTATAGGAACGGCGTTTTAATTGCTTAGACTTAGACCGAGGTAAGAGATCAAACACTTCCCGGAGGACATCATCTAGGGCTTCATAGGGGACTTGTCCTTTCCCGTTGTAGCGAACTTTCCCCTCTTGGTCGAAAATGACAGTCTGGGGGACGACTCCCTCGTAATAATACCCCGGTTCGGTGGGGTCATAACTGTCCTTAACAGGGATCGAATCCACATCCACCGGAATGATAGACGCGGCCCGGCCATAAAACTCCTGCACCCTAGACACTACCGTAGCAAACTGTTTACAATCGCTGCTATCGTCAATGTAAAACACCAACACCGTAGGCCGACCTTGCTTTAAAGTCTGTTTTAAAGTCACACTGGCCGGGACTAATGACCCATTTCCGGCGTATAACACGAAAATATTGCCATCATAGCGGTCATCGTTGATTCCGGCTGACGCATCCGCCGCTAATCCGGTAAAACAGAGTAAACTGACCAAGAGTATTAAAACTCCCTGTCGGATTCTCGGCCAGAGGTGAGAAAAGAAACGAGAAAGACTGTGGATTTGTAGCAATGGCAAAACCTTCATAATATTGGGACTGTAAACACCAACCTGTCCTATCTTACAGGAGAGTTTCCCCCCACCCCCTCAGAGATCAGTCTCTAGATGCACCTGGGTCTCCAAAAGCAAACTCAATGTAAGATAACCTATTAACATCAAACGCAGAACTGCGCTTAGTTGACCGCATGGCTACCGACACCAGGAGATAAGCAAAATTATGGCTGAACTGAACCGCAAAGAAATGCGCGAACGTCTAGGCAACGTTGAGCAAATCCGGGAAATTCTTTTCGGGACTCAACTCCGAACCTATGAAGAACGCTTTGAGGAGGCCGAAAACGAGTTAGAAACCTTGGGGACTAACTTCGAGCAACTTCAGCAGGAAGTGCGCGATCGCCTCGATGCCATGGAACATTCCCTCACCACCCTAGAACGCTCCCTCAACGGGGAAGTACAAGGCATGGCCGACGCATTAGAGAAAAAACTCAAATACCTCAGCCTCACCACCCACGAGGAAAACACCAAACTCTGGCAACGCATAGAACAATTCCAGCAAAAATACTCCACCACCCTCGACACATTTAATAAAAACCTCAACAACAAAACCCACGCATTGCGGGAGGAACTCACCGAAACCCAAGAAACCTTTCAAACCGAGACCCAAACCCTAAAAACTAGAATCTTTGAGGAACTTGAGAAGTGTTTTAGCAATCTCAGGGAAAGTAAGGTCTCTCGGGCTGATCTCGCGGAAGTTCTCTTTGAACTCTGTATTAAGGTCAAGGGAACCGAATTTGTCCCTGATCTCCGGGAAGCCATGGAAAGTCGCCTACAGGCCGAATTCTTACTGCCAGACAATGAAGAGGAAAACCAAGACGAGGAGGATGACTCCGACTCCCCAGAATCCAATTCAGCATCCGGCATAATGAAAGAGTAGGCCGAACATCAGGGTGATGAGTAAACGGATTTTCACCCAGACCAACTCACCGTCCTGGGTTCGTCTAGATTCCGGAGTTTTCGCTAATTACATCTGCCAACGGATTGGTTCAACGGATGGCAATTATGCCCATTTCTTCTCAAAATTCTGTACCTCGTCCTGATCTGTCCCAAGCGGAGGTGCAGTCTAACCCTACCCCGTCTAGCCCTCAAGGTCTTGACTCCCTTGAGGGCTTAGTCGATCTGTTAGATGATCTAAATATTGTGGAGGAGTCCCCCCCACCGTCTCCTCCCCCCCAAGAAAACGCCGCTAACCCGTCGCCCCCCCGTCGTCCTCTACCGCCACCTCCTCCCCCGAAAAAGCCAGGGCAGACCACCTCCTCGAAATCCTCCAAGGGGGCAGAGCGTCCCAGTAAGCCCCCTCCGCCCCCTAAAACGACAATTCCCCCCCAAGGCTCTGCCCCTCGCTCAGAAAGCCCAGAAACGGGGGAAAAGTTGCGGGAATTACTTCTAGATTTACTGGATGCGGATGCCACTACCGTTAGTCAAGAGGTGGCCGACAAACTGCACCACCTCGAAGCTGAACTCCACAACCCCCAACGGTTGGCCCAAGTGCTAGAACCGATGTTTTTAATGTTGCTCCAACATAAAATTCGCCAGTCTCCCCAAGCGGTGGGGGAAATGTTGGGGCAGATTATGGATGTTGCGATCGCGCAAGGCACAAAACAGGATAAAATCGCCATGAGTCGGGCCCTGGCCGAAGCCCTCACCCTAGCCCTCTCCCAGCAAACGGGCAACGCTCCCCAAGAAGTGGGCCAAGCATTAGGCCCCGCCATGGGCCGGGCCATTAGCGAGCAGGTGCGCTTAGAAAAGGATGCCATGGTGGATGCCCTCTATCCCGTCATTGGCCATACTATTTCTAAATATATGGGGGAAACCGTCACCCGCATTAATCAACAAGTGGAGAGTGCCTTTAGTTTGCAAGGGATTTATCGCAAGTTAAAATCCCAATGGCAAGGGGTATCCGAAGCCGAATTAATCCTCCAAGAGTCGCTCCCCTTCACGGTGCAAGCGGTGTTTCTCATTCATAAAAATTCCGGCCTCGTCATGGCCGAGGTACAACAGTCGGGGAATTCGGCCCTAGAAGGGGATATGCTGGCCGGGATGCTCACGGCCATGCGTAGTTTCGCCAGTGAATGCACCATCCAACCGGAAAATACCTCGGAATTAACGGAAATTGACTACGAAAACTTCCAAATTGTCATGGAGGTGGCCGGTTATTGTTATATTGCCGCCGTGACTCAGGGAGACCCCCCCACCCGTTTCTATGACCAACTAGAAGATACCCTCAGCGCCATTACGCTAAACTATAACGATGATCGGGTCATCCAAGACTATCAGGGGGACCCCAGCACCCTCCCCCCGGCCATTGAGGAGTTATTACGGGAGTTATTAGAGCATCCGGTTACAGTCCCCCAAAAACGTCCCCATTTCCCCACAGGGTTATTCGTCTTGGGGGGAGTGGTCTCCTTGCTCATTTTACTCCCTGTGGGCATGGTGTGGCATCGTCAGCAGGTGGCCCACCGTCAAGAGGAGGAGGTGTTGGCCGCATTGGAGCAAACCCCGGAATTGGCCGTCTATGATTTTCAAGCGGAGGTGCAGGGGGGAAAGCTAGAATTAACGGGAAAAGTGCCCAATGCTCAGTTAAAGGAACAAGCAGCAGAGATTGCCCAAGAGACCCATCCTACCCTGGAGTTTAATAACCAACTGTTGGCGGTGCAAGTTCCCCCCAATCGGGGAGCGATTCTTGCAGAAATGGAACGGTTGCAGCAGGTGTTTAATGAGATGACAGGGGTGGAGATTACGGCTAACTACGAACCAAGGGAAAATCGGGTTATTGTAGAGGGGAAGGTAATGGCTCAACCCCTCGCTCGGCAAATTGCCCAAGGGTTTGAACAAATTCCGGGGGTGCAGTCGGTGTTATTTACCCTGAATAATCAGGAGTTTCCTACCGAGGCCCGGATTTATTTTGATACGAATTCCGCCGATATTGCGGCCCAAGAGCGAGAGAATAAGATTTTACCCCTAGTGGAATTTTTGCAGGAAAATCCCCAAGTGGGTTTACAGGTGATCGGACACACGGATCGCAGTGGGGAAGAGGAGTACAATGAGAACTTAGCCGTGCGTCGTGCGCAAGCAGTACAACGGGCGATCGAGCAAGAAGGTATTTCCCGCGATCGTCTGCAAGGGGAGGGGATGACGCAATCTCCCCCTACGATTCCTGCGGAGAGTCCGTTTTGGTTAAGTCGTGTGGTGCGGTTTGAGGTAATACAAGGAACTGACGAGTAAAGTATTGTAATGGCGGTTATTTCTAAGAAAATTTGTATGGTGGGTGATTTTGGAGTGGGGAAAACCAGTTTGATCCGTCGTTTTGTGGAGCGACAATTTAGCGATCGCTATCTCTCAACCGTCGGAGTGAAAATTTCTCGCAAGATGCTGGAGTTACAAGATGCTCAACAGCAATCCCAAGAGATGAAGTTAATGATCTGGGATATCGAAGGACAAACAAAATTTAAAGCGATCGCACCCTCCTACCTACAGGGGGCCAATGGGGTTTTAGTCGTAGGGGATGTGACTCGTCAGGAGACTCTAGAGCATCTAGAGGAGCAGATTCACAAGTTTACAGAGATTAACCCCCAAGGGGCCGTGGCCGTCGCATTTAATAAAGCAGATTTACTCGATAGTGAGGAAATGGCATATCTGCAAACTCACTTCCAACTCTCTCATCCTGCTCTAGTGGGAACATTCTCTACCTCCGCTAAAACCGGAAAAAATGTCGATCCCATCTTTGAACAATTAGCCTATCAAATTTGGCATCATTAATTAATATAATTAAACTGGAAAACCGCTTCTAGGGGGAAGCAATCATGGTGATGCAATTTTCCCAAATCTTTATTCCCAATTCCCTAGAATATCTAGTAGTGAATGAACAGTTAACCGTCGTCAAAAAATCGGCAAAAATCCAACAATTTACCGACGATCAGGAAAACCTTAAAACCGGAGATAATGCCAGTTTATTTTTCCCCGAATTAGTGGGAATTGATGGCATTGTTCAGGATATTATAAGCGGTAAACGAGAACAATTTGAACTCAAAGGAGTAACGCGCACTTTAGGAAATAAAAAAACCATTTATTTTGATTTATCCTTTGAGCGAATTGATCCTCAACATCTGTTGATTTTATTCACAGATGTTACCCAAGAAATGGAGCTTGGTCAATCTTTAGTCCAGCGTGCCAATGAAGTAGAATTATTATTAAGTCATTTATCGAAATCTGAAAATTATATTAAACAAATTCTCACCTCCATGGGAGATGCGTTACTCGTAACAACCCCATCTGGAACAATAAAAACCATCAATCAAACCACCCAACAATTATTTAAATATTCAGAAGCCGAATTATTAGAGCAATTTATTGGTAAAATTATTCAAGATCAAGAATTTTTATTCTCTCTTTATTCCCCAAACATTGACCTTTCCCAGTATCAGCAAGGATTCCAAAATATTGAATTATCTTGTCACACCAAAAACGGAGAATCTTTAATCATTGAATTTTCCTATTCTTTAATTCAAATTGCCAACTCTCGACAACCCGTATTTGTCTATTTAGGTCGAGATATTACCCAGAAAAAAGCCGCAGAAGCAGAAATGAATAAAGCATTAGCCAAGGAAAAAGAGTTAAATGAGCTAAAATCCCGCTTTATATCCATGACTTCCCATGAATTTCGCAATCCATTATCTAGTATTTCCATGTCCGTTGAATTACTAGAAAATTTTGCGAATCAATGGACTCCAGAAAAGCGAGACAAGCATTTAAAACGGATTAAACACTGTACCGAACACATGACCAATTTATTAGAAGATGTCTTGGTCATTGGCCGTGCAGAAGCGGGAAAATTAGAGTTTAATCCAGTTAAATTAGATTTATCTTATTTTTGTCGAGAGTTGGTAGAGGAAGTGCAATTAATTGCCGGAGACAAGTATCACATTAAGTTACAATTTTTAAATGAGCTTCAACCCATCAACCTCGATGATAAATTATTAAGACATATCTTGACAAATTTATTGTCTAATGCCATAAAATATTCGCCAGAGCAAGGAGAAATTGACTTAAAAGTGAGTCAAGAAGGGGAGTTGGTTCAATTTACGGTACAAGATCACGGAATAGGAATTCCCGTAGAAGATCAGGAACGTTTATTTGAATGTTTCCACCGGTCCAAAAATGTGGGAGAAATTTCAGGTACGGGGTTAGGTTTATCTATTGTAAAACGTGCGGTGGACTTACATCAGGGAGAGATTAAAGTGTCCAGTGAGGTGGGAGTCGGGACTTGTTTTGAGGTACTTTTACCGATTAATAATGGAATGGGTAATGGGTAATGGGTGATGAACCACAAACAACAAACAACAACCAACCAACAACCAACAACCAAACTAATTATCTTTACCCGTTATCCCGAAGCAGGGAAAACAAAAACCCGGTTAATTCCCGCATTGGGGAAAGACGGTGCAGCACAGTTACAACAGGAGATGACGGAACATAGTTTGCGACAGGTAACACCGTTGCTTACTCAACCCTCTCTCCAAGTAGAAATCCAATTTGCGGGGGGGAATAAAGGATTAATGGAGGATTGGTTGGGGGCAAATTGGTGTTATACTCCCCAGACAGAAGGAGATTTAGGCCAAAAATTAGAGACCGCCTTTGCTCAAGCCTTTGCACAAGGGATAGAACGAGTAGTTATTATGGGGATAGACTGCCCTGATCTTAGCGCAGACCTCCTCAATCAAGCCTTTGAGCAATTAAAAACCGTTGATCTCGTCCTAGGAGAAGCAGAGGACGGGGGATATTATTTAATTGGGTTACGTCGCATGATTCCGGGGTTATTTACCGGGGTTGCGTGGGGGACATCTACCGTATTTGCGACTACCTTAGAGAAAGCTAAAACGGAAGGTTGCGATTACGCAACCCTCCCCGTCTTAAATGACATCGACTACCCCGAAGACTTACCCCTCTGGGAGACAAAAGCAAAGGAAGCATCGGCAAGAAATTAAGCAAAAATAGTGTTAATACTCCCCCAACTCCCCCAACTCCCCCATCTCCCCCATCTCTCAACTCTCAACTCTCAACTCTCACCTCCCCCCTCAACAACGGATATCCCAAATTTTCCCGTTGTTGGAGATAGAGATGGGCCACCTGTCGCGCTAAATTGCGAATTCTCCCGATATACCGGGTGCGTTCCGTCACCGAAATGACCCCCCGTGCATCCAGTAAATTAAAGGTGTGGGAGCATTTCAACACATAATCATGACTAGGGAAAACTAACCCCCGTTCAATTAACTGGGTTGCTTCCTGTTCGTACAAAGTAAACAAATTAAACAGTAAATCCGGGTCAGAAGCCTCAAAATTGTAACTACATTGCTCAATTTCTGCTTGTAAATAGATATCCCCGTAATTTAACTGCTCATTCCACTGAATTTTGGCAATGGCCTCCACATCTTGCAAATACATGGCCAGTCGTTCCAGTCCATAGGTAATCTCAATAGACACCGGACGACAATCAATCCCCCCACATTGCTGAAAATAGGTAAATTGGGTGATCTCCATCCCATCTAACCAGACTTCCCAACCTACACCCCACGCACCGAGGGTAGGAGACTCCCAGTTATCCTCTACAAAGCGAATATCGTGGTCTTCTGGGTGTATCCCCAACGCTTTCAGGGAGTCTAGATAAATCTCCTGAATATTGTCTGGAGAGGGTTTAATCAGGACTTGGTACTGATAATAATGTTGATAACGGTTGGGATTTTCCCCATACCGGCCATCTGTGGGACGACGACAGGGTTCAATATAGGCCACAGACCAAGGTTCTGGCCCGATCGCGCGAAGGAATGTATGATGACTCATTGTTCCTGCACCCTTCTCCGTATCGTAGGGTTGCGCGATTAAACACCCCCGTTTTCCCCAGAAGTCGTTCAGTTGTGCAACAATCTCTTGAAAGCTAATGGACACGATAATCTAAATTCAAATAAGGTTTCCCCCTCTATTATTACCTTTCGAGGGATAGGCGAAAACTGGGCAAGATTAGAGACTCTGCAATTAGATTAAGTCACCCGACCTCAGACCCTGAGCAACCGGGTGACTTAACTTAACTACTTAACTGTACTTAACTGTACTTAACGGTGACTGTCTGCTATGAACCCTCTCTCCCCTTAACTGCGGGTTGCTTCAAGTAAACGAGAGAAATAAAAGCGCGTTTTCGTCATTTCATCCCGTTGCAATGTAAACCCATTTTTCTCTAAAATTTCCCGCACCTCGGATTCTTTGTGTAAATAAGCACGAGTGGTTTTACTCGGTCCGGGGAAAAACTCCCCAACCTTCTTGAGTAAAGTGTAACAGGGGGTTTTCGGGGCAAAACTGAGAATGATGCGGGAGTTGGCTAAACTGGCTAAATGGGAGATCATTTTCTCCATCTCCTCATCGGGATAGTGAATTAACACATCCAGACAGATCACTGTATGATACTCTCCCGTCAACTCCTCTAAGTCTTTCACGTCAAAGGTGAGATGACTGGTATCGTCTAGGGTTTGTTCGGCCTGTTGTTTGGCCTCCTCTACCATCTTTTCTGAGATATCCGACGCATAGACGGTGGCCCCTGCTTTGGCCAGAGGAAGACTTAAACTCCCCAC
The DNA here is from genome assembly GCF_028330525.1 of Spirulina sp. CS-785/01. GTDB lineage: Bacteria > Cyanobacteriota > Cyanobacteriia > Cyanobacteriales > Spirulinaceae > JAQMSD01. The sequence continues at coordinate 51,830 of NZ_JAQMSD010000124.1, read as the reverse complement.
TCCACACCCTGCATCACAGATGGATAACTGGGCCAAGTTTCCGTCGGCCTCTAACCACCCCATGACTTTATCAATGGTTTGTTGGTGGCCTACCCGGATATCCCGTTGGACTTTGTTAACTTCACCATCTCCGTAAATATTCCGCCAACGGTCGAACCCGGTGGCATTAAAGTAGTCTCTGACAATGGTTTTATCGTCTATGGCTTGCATTGTATCGGTTTATGAATAGAGGAATCACCACTAGATACTGTAACAGTTTCTGGGTGTTAGGTTCGCAAGATTTCTGTCCCTGGGGAAGTCCACTGACCAGTGATATACTATTGTTGCCGCTATTTTGCTTGCCTCATTTGTTGGGAATAGTCGGGAGACTGGATGTTTCTCGCGGTTTTAAATAGCCATTGACGTAATTTTAAGGGAAGATACGATAAAATTAATCCCAATTGGCTTTTTTTCGTTGTCCCAATGGTATTTTGTGCTGCGTTTAAGTAATGGCGGCCTTTTTCGTCTTGTCCGGTTTCAATGAAACGTAATCCTAGGTTGAGTTGGACTGCACCTAATCGGGATTTACGGATGTTTTCCAGTTTTTCTGAATCAAAGTTAAAATAGTCTAAATAACTGGCTTTATCTTCTAAATAACGAATGGCTCTGTCGTTCCCTTCTTGACCTCCGTGGACGCGATATTCCATGAGATATTCGGGTAAATAATACCCGGTTTTCTGGTCTAAGGCCAAGCGAACTAAGAGGTCATTATCTTCGCAGTTTTGTAGGTTTGGCCGCATATAATTAATGTCAATTAAGGCTTGACGACGAAATAAGGTTGCACCAATTTGAAAAACCTGTTTAACGAAGACGACTTCTAATAAGTTGTCGATAATTCCTTCAGGACGGTTTTCTCGTCCCCAGTAGCGAGAATTGAGGGTTGTGGCTTCTTTGTCCCGTTCGTTATAAATGTTAATTAACCAATGGTCTGTCCCCACAAAATCTACTTGGGGATTATTCTCTAAAATGGCGACGGTTTTGGCGAGGAATTCTGGGGTTAAACGGTCATCATCGTCAAACTTGATAAAGTAATCTCCAGTTGCGGCATCAAACCCCGATCGCATATTATTACTTTTGCCGATATTCTGGGGGTGACGAATATAACGAATGCGGTCATCCTTATACTGGGCCAGGATGTCGGGGGTTTGATCCGTTGAACCGTCGTCACAGATAATTAACTCCCAGTCGGGGTAGGTTTGGCAAATGACGCTATCCATGGCCAAGGGGAGTAAGTCTTGACGGTTATAGGTGGGAATACAAACACTAACTTTTGGCACGGTAAATTAGGATTAAAACGATATAAACGCTATCTATGAAAATTTTAATGCTTTCGGCGACTTTTCCCTATCCTCCTACGCGGGGGGGGACGCAGGTGAGGACGTTTAACCTGTTGGAGTATTTGCGGTCTCGCCATTCTCTTACTGTGATAACGCAAAAAGTCCCGGATGTCAGTGAGGGGGAAATTGAGGAGTTGCGGGAGTTGGTGGAGGAGTTACAAGTGTTCCCTCGTCTGAGTCCTCCCCAAGCGACTGGGGGGTTTTTGGGCAAAATTAAGCGGTTTACGGCGTTTTGGCGGGAGGGGATTCCCCCTAGTGTGTTGTCGGTTTATTCCCCGCAGATGCAGCAATGGGTTGATGATGCGGTGGCCACTGGGGCCTATGATGTAATGACTTGTGAACATAGTGTGAATGAGATTTTTGTGCGTCCGGAGTGGAAACAACGGATGCGAACGGTGGTCAATATTCATAGTTCGGTGTATGCGACTTGTCAGCAGCAGTTAGCGACGCAAACCGCAGAAAAACCTTTGCGCGATCGCCTGAATCTCCCGCTCCTGAAACGCTACGAACAGCAGTATTGTGGCAAGTTTTCCCATTTGGTGGCCACGACTCCCGAAGATCAAGACTCTCTCCATGATCTCCGTCCGGATGCGGCCATTACGGTGATTCCCAATGGGGTTGATCTGGGGATGTTTCCCGCGCGATCGCAAGACCCCGGTGGCCAAAAGTTAGTCTTTATTGGGGCCATGGATAATGTGGCCAATATTGATTCGGTGCGCTTTTTCACCTTGCAAGTCTTCCCGAAACTCCGCAATTTTCACCCCGATGTCACGTTAGATTTGGTGGGTGCAAGACCGGTCCCGGAGGTGCAAGAATTAGACCAGATCGAAGGAGTCACGGTAACGGGGAAGGTCCCCTCTATGGTGGACTATCTCCACCAAGCAACGGTTTGTGTTGTTCCCATGCGGACGGGGTTTGGCATTAAAAATAAAACCCTGGAAGCGATGGCCGCAGGGACTCCGGTGGTGGCCAGCGATCGCGGGTTAGAAGGACTCACCTCCCCCGACGTTGCCCTACGCGCCAACACCGTCGAGGAGTATATTACCGCCATTTCCCGCTTGTTAGAAAATTCTGACCTCCGGGCCCATTTATCCCACAATGCGCGTCAGATGATTGAGTCCCACTTTACTTGGGAACAAGCAGGAAAGCGATATGAGGCGGTTTTACAGGGATAACTTCCTCTCCCTCCCCCCAATTTCTGGACTTAATTTTCAGGTTTTATGGGAAATTACGGAGAACTTTCCTGTAGAGAGGAGTGAGAGGAAAAGCAAGTAAGACCTTTAAATCATTATGATTGTTGCACACGATGTCCCTCAGACCCAAAACCCTGATATGGTCAATAACAAGGAACTTCCCCAGCGTTTGCAAAATCTGGAGATGGAAATCAAGATTTTACAAGCAACACTCTCTCAAACCCGTTCCTTGGCCGCACAGGATGAGAGTCCCCCATGGCAACAGAAAATTAACACCCTCACCCGACGACTGGAACGGATGAAGGAAATGCGCGATCGCTGGTTAGACGAACTCGAAGCTCCCCACTTACGACAAAGAGTCCGTTTCTTAGAAAATAAAGTCTTACACCTACGAAACCTCAACCAACAACTGAAGGGAGAAAACGAGGTTCTTCAAAAGAAACAAGACGAATTTGAACAACTGACCGAAGACCACCAATTCTTACACACACTTTATCAAGAACAACTGAAAAACGTCGCCGTTCTCTCCCTTCATAAACACCAAAACCTCGAAAATTATACCAAATTAGTCTTAGATATCGGTCGGCGGTTAGAAGCAAAACAAATTCCCGTTATTGCCAAAGCGCACAAGGCCGAACTACAACCCGATGGGGAATATTGTACAAAAAGTGGACTCAATGCCTATGGGCTGAATCCCCAAATCGATCAAGTCGTTTTCCCCCTTTATTTCCGACACCAAAAAAACAATTATATTCTCATGTTACTGGTGCGAGCCAATACCACCCATTTCCAAGACTCTCCCCTCTCCGTTGTCTTATATCATAAAACCCAATCCAAAACCGTCGCCGAGAAAAACTTTGAATTATTCCACGCTGAAAAAGCCGTCAATTATTTTGCCGAGTTTTATGTAAAATATTTTAGGAGTGCTAAAAGCCAATTCATTGATGAGTAATCCCAATCCAGAACAGAAAACCCAGGGCAAAAAACGCTTATCCGCCAGTCGTATTTTTCTCATTGCCTTTATTGTTGTTGCCATTGGCTGGCTGATCAGTCGCCTTGCCTTCCCCGGCAATTATACCATTTTATCAGGCACTACACCGCAAAACCTAGGGGTCGAGTCAGGGCAACTTGCACCTTGTCCCAGTAGTCCTAACTGTGTGAATAGTCAGAGTGATGATCCCACCCATTCTATCGCACCCCTTCAAGTTCAAGGCAGTGGAGAGGAAACCTTAGACCAGTTAAAACAAATCATTGAAAACCAAGAGCGAACTAATATTGTAGCCGCAACCGACACCTATCTTTATGCCGAATTTATCAGTCGTTGGATGGGATATGTAGATGATGTAGAATTCTGGTGGAATGACGATGAAAACCAAATCGAAGTCCGTTCAGCCTCTCGTTTAGGCGAATCGGATTTAGGGGTAAACCGTGAACGCATCGAAACTTTACGAGAACAGTTAACGGCTCGTACAAGTTCCTAAACCGTTCCTAAACCATTCATAGTAATTTCGTTGGTGAGCTTATTTCAACCCTGATAATGTTTAATGATATCCTGAGTCTCTCAACCCGTTTTTAAGAGGTTTAAGCTCTTAGCCTTGGGTTTTAACCCAAGGCATGATTAAATTGACGATATAATAGACGATATAATAAGAGCAAGCATTACAAAAACAAACTATGGTTGCTCTGATTCATCAATCCTCTAGCACAGTTGAAGACTATCTTAAACAAGAAGAAAAAGCCGTTGAAAAAAGCGAATTCATTAACGGGACAATCATTACAATGGCGGGAGCGTCAGCCAATCATAATCGGTTAACCTTAAATTTAAGTCGTTCACTCCCCTTAGAAACAGGAGAGCAAAATTATGAAATTTTTGTCAGTGATATGCGGTTATGGATTGCTGAATTCCAGAGTTATGTTTACCCCGATGTAATGGTCATTCAAGGAGAACCAGAATTCACCAATGCTCAACAAATTGCAGTCACTAACCCCTGTTTAATAGCCGAAGTTTTATCTACTTCAACAGCAGGATTTGATAAAAGCCAAAAATTTACGCTTTATCGTTCCATTCCTCAGTTACAGGAATATTTATTAATTGATCAAACTGCCTATCGAGTTGAACTGTACAGTAGAGTAGGGGAGCGTCAATGGTTATTAACAGAATTAATAGGAGAGGAGGCCATTGCAGAATTAAATGTTGTGAACCTTCAGATTAAACTCTCAGACCTCTATAAACGAGTTAAATTTGAATAGTTGTTCTCTCAAAACGCTTCTAATATTAAATTTTGTTAATCTTGCTTGACAGTGGAGATAGAGAGGATAGAGGAGATAGGGGAGATAGAGAAGCATTGAACCTAGAACAGTTTAAACCTCCCTCTCCCCCATCTTCCCCATCTTCCCCACCTTCCCCATCTTCCCCATCTATTCCACCAACCAATGAAACAAATTCCCCACCGTTAAGCGGAAATCTTGCGCAAAACCGGGGACAGGTAACACCACCTCCGACGTATCAAACACCCCCACCGGAGCATCCGGGAAATAGACAAACACCGATTTCTCTTGGGGATGAATTAACCACCCCAACTGGGTTTCCTCCTTGAAACAAGAGAGGATTTTTTGTGTCACCTTCGTATAACTTTGCTCTGGAGAGAGAATTTCAATGATCCAATCGGGTGCGATCGCAAAATTTAGCGCAACCTCCCCATTCTCCTTGCGAGGAATCCGCTCCCAAGTATAAACCGACACATCCGGCACTAACCTGCGTCCCGCAAACGTACAACATAACTCCGGAAAGGCCCGTGCAATCCGTTGCTGCTTTAACACTGCATTTAACGCAGTCGTTAACTCTCCCTGAATAATACTATGGTCTCCCTGTGCCATTGGTTTCTGAATAATCTGTCCGTTAATATATTCTTGAGCCGGTTTAGTCCGTGGGAGGTGCAAAAAATCGTCAAGGGTAAACGATCGCGGGTTACTTAAACCTTCATTTTGCGAACGATCCTGCGGTTGTACCATTGGCAATCCTAATCCTCCCTAGGCATATCATAATCCTTCCCAGACCCATATTCCCACGCATCGAGCCAACGATGCAGATAATATTGCTGCTGCGGAGATAAACGGTTGATCCATCCCTCCAACCCCCTCCCCACCGGATAGAGACTGCTATACAATCCTAAAGTGACATAATGTTTCAGCCAATCCGCTAACAGAGGAATTCCCACCTGGGGAATAATCGGTAAAACCAACTTAGGATTCACCAGAGGGAGCGTTTTAGAGAGTCCAGAAAACTGTACCACATCCTGTAAAAAAGGCCGCAACACCTCATCCCCCAACTCATCCATCACCCGAAACACCCCACTGAGCAACTCATTAATTTGCTGAGGATCAATATCCTGCTCTAATCCTACACTCATCGTGCGCTGAAACAGCCAAGTTGTGGAAATATTCGGCTGATAGGGTTGTAATAAATTTAATCCCTGAGACCCCAAACAATCACTCTCTAGAGCTTCCGTGATACCCTCAGTTAAACGGGGTAAATGCCGCACCATCGCACCAAACCCCCCAAAACTCACCGGAGATTGACTCCCACTACTATCCCCCACAGGTAAAATCCGCGGCCAAGGAAACTGTAACGGACTCTTTTTATAAGCTGGAAAAAAACCAAATAAAAAGCGGTGGAAATGCAGTTGCTCTAACTCCACCTGTTGATACTCTGGTAACAGTCGAAAATACTCATCCATGAAAAACTCTAAACTAAAACGGTCCGGATGAGCATCCAGATAAGTAAATAAATAAGTACTGCGGCCATCCTTGGCCGGAAACGCCTCCCAAAAATACTGACATTGGTGTTCAATGGGCGTAAACGTCACAATTAAATCCCCCGTTTCATTGCGGGGATATCCCTCCGCACAACTCCCCACCACTAAACAAACCCCCTCCGGTTTTTCTCCCTGTCGCACTTCCCGAACCAAGGGAGAGAAATGCCCCATCGCATCCACCAGTAAGCGGCTCTTAATAGGCGTTTCAGTCGTTTCTACCGTTACCCCATTGGGGTGAACCGTCGCCCCCACAAAGGCATGATTTTCGAGAACGTTTCCCCCTAAATTAAGAAAATTTTGCTTTAAAACTTCCAGTAATGTAACCGGATAAACCCCTGTATTTAAAACATCTTCCACCCAAACCTCGCACCCTCCATGAAACGCCACCCTAGCGGGATTATACTCCGACGTAATTACAGTTTCTAACTCCGCTTCAGTTAATAATCCTAATTCCACAAAACGGGTTAACTCTTGACGAGAAATATTCCACTCTTGCTCCCGTCCCCGTAGCGTCCCCCGTTCCACCAAAATAACCGAAATCCCCCGTTTTTGTAAGGCCGTCGCCAGTAAAATTCCCAAGGTCCCCCCGCAGATGACCACCTGACTGTCCCAGTCTGTTACTTTTTCTAAACTTTTCTTGACAATTGACTGATTCTGTGCAGTGAATTGCCCATTTTTTAAAGCCGTCCATTGTTGGTCTGCTTTGCGTAACCCTTGTAAACTCTGGGGGGCCTTTTGGCTTAAAATTTGTGTCGTTAAACTGGGTTGCGTCGGAGACATAAAAACTCCCGGTTATCGCTTATTTTCGGGTTTTAAGACAGGGAGATCAATAAAAAAAGTTGTGCCAAGTTCGTGACTGGTTTCAAACCAGATGCGGCCTTCGTGAGCATCTATAATTGATTTTGCGATCGCAGTTCCTAACCCCGTCCCCCGTTCCTTCCCATACGTTACAAACGGTTCAAAAAAATTCTCCCGAATAGACTCCGGAATCCCCGGGCCATTATCCTGAATGGTAATCTCCACCCAATGGGACTTTTCCTGCACACTAAATTGCACCTTACCCAAGGATTGAGGCATTTTGGTCTTTAAAGACTCCACCGCATTTCCCACTAAATTCTGAAACACCCGCATCAACTTATTTTCATCCGCATACACATAAACCCCTTGGGGACAACTTAACGTAAACTCAATATTCTCTTGATGCAAATAAATATCATTCAACTTGCGAAACTGTTTCAGAGACTCAAACAAATTCAGAGGTTGTCGTCTCAAACTTGCTCCCCCACGGGAAAACTCCAACAACTCCTCAGCCATCATCATCATGCGCGTCGCTTGAGTTTGAATCAGATCACACCATTCCAACGACTCCTCATCCTGATGCAACTCACTTAACATCCCACTGGACAAATGAATACTACTGAGGGGACTTTTCAGATCATGAATAATCGTATTCACCATTTCCCCCATCAGCACCATTTTCTCCTTATGGGCCACCTGCTTCACATACTGCTCCGTAGTCACTCGTAACCGTTGAATCACATAGCGAAACAACTTGAGAACCACCCCACTATCCGTATCATTGAGAATCTCCATCAGGCCATTGCGAGGAATCTTGGCCAACGTCGCACCATCCTTCACCACCGCTTCTGCGCTGCGCGGTTGTCCATCTAAAATCCCAAACTCCCCAAAAAAATCATTGGGTTGCGCTTGGGCCACAATTTGATAATGATTATTAACGGTTTCCTTGCGGAATAGCACCAACCCCTCTAACACAAGGTAGAGAAAATCAGGAACTTCCCCCTCGTGAAAAATGATCTGACCTTCCGAAAAGGTTTCAATGCTGGCTAAGGTACAGAGTTGGGTTGCCTGTTCAGGTTCAAAAAAGGCAATGAATTGATGGGATTGAATGTCCATGAGAGCGTGAACGGGTTAATCTCAGGGGTGGTTCGATCATACCGCAAATAGGGGAGCAAAGGGGTAGGGAAGTTAGAAGTCGGGAGATGGGGAGATGGGGAGGATGGGGGAGATGGGGAGGATGGGGAAGAAGTGAGGAGAGAAAAGTGAGAAGTGAGAAGTGAGTAGTCTGTAATTTTTTCTCTATCCTCTCTCCTCTAATCTCTCTCCTCCCTCTGGGGGAGAACAAGAACCAACTATTCCCTGTTCCCTATTCCCTATTCCCTATTCCCTATTCCCTATTCCCCGTTCCCTTGTTCACAAAGAACAACCACCAACCAACAACCACTAACAACTACTCAGCACTAGCTTGAGCCGCCGCTTCTTTCGCCGCTTCAATCCAAGAATCAAACTCCTCTTGGTTTTCTGAAATCCATTCCTCAACATGACGCTCGATATCTTCTACCGAGTCTTCCCCATCCTGCATCAGTTGGTTTTGGGCGCTGATATCCTCACGGGGAATCTGGACTTCTTCAAAAAGCCGTTCGGCTGCCGGATTTTCGTCAATAAACTCTTGATTGGCCACCACGCGCATTTGATCCACCGCAAAACCTAAGTTTTTGCCTTCGTAGGTGGTGTCTTCTGCACTCATTTCCCCTTGTTCCTCCGGTAAGTTAGTTTCAGGCACTTCCAGCCAAACCACATCTTCCCCAGGTTTTAAGACATTGGACACCCAAAGCGGAGTCCAAGTGTAATAAAGAATCGGTTCGCCTTGTTCATAGCGGGTGATGGTGTCCGCAACTAACGCCGAATACTGTCCCTGGTCGTGTTCTACGGTCTCTGAGAGGTCATAAACATCTAAATGGTGTTCAATGACCAACTCACACCCCCAACCGGGATTACAGCCTGTTAAATTGGCTTGCCCGTTGCCATCGGAGTCAAAGAGGGCAGCGATTTCAGGGTCTTGGAGTTGATCCAAGGTGGTAATGTCGTATTCGTCGGCGGTGGCTTTGTCGATGAGATATCCTTGGAGGAGGTTAGGTACAACCAGTCCTACCCTTTCTAATTCTTCGTCGCCGCCACTTTCTTCGTAGAAGTCTGAGTGCAGTTTTTCCCAATGGACGGGACTGTATTGAATGTCATTATTGGCAATGGCCACGTGCATGGTGGCGTATTCGATTTCTTGGGGGTCTTCTACTTCATACCCTAATTCTTCCATGGCGGTATCTACAATCAGGGTTTGGAATTTCTCTTCTAATAGGGTACTGTGGGCACTCTGAACCGTTTGCCCTTCTCCTGGCAATTCGGTACTGGCCTCAGTGTCATCCCCTCCTGCGGTGTCTGAAGGGGTTGTTCCTTGTTGTTGACAAGCTCCTAGGCCGAGCATTGTTCCTGCCAGTAATGCGGTTAGGGTTAAGGTTTTGGTGTTGAATCCGATCATTGTTGAGTTGAGTTTTAAGTTAATTATAGGTTAATGATTGGTTAATGACTGTATCGCAAGCTCATCCGTCTGGCAAACTCTCCAGAGGGGTTTAGAGCGTTGATTAAGTGGATTTAAGTTGAATTAAGTGGAGGAGGCTGGTTTTTGGTTTTGGGTCAAAGACCGAAAGAGTCGAACCGGGCCGCGGTCTTTCCACGATAGGTTTTGGGTGGGTTTGCCGACGGCTTGGGTGATACGGTCAAGCATAACAGCCATGAGGACAATACTAATCCCTCCTACGGAGGCCAGGCCAATGTCAAGGCGACCAATGCCCCGGAATACCATTTGCCCTAAGCCTTCTACGGCAATCATAGAGGCAATTACTACCATGGAGAGGGCGAGCATAATGGATTGGTTGACCCCGGCTAAAATTGTGGGCATGGCGAGGGGGATTTGGGCTTCCCAGAGGACTTGGTTAGGGGTTGAGCCAAAGGCGAGGGCGGCTTCGACGACTTCTTGGGAGACTTGGCGAATGCCGATGTTGGTTAAGCGAATGAGAGGGGGGACGGCAAAGACAAAGGTGACGATTACGCCAGGGACTTCTCCTGTCCCGAAGAGCATGACAACGGGAACTAGATAGACGAAGGCCGGTAGGGTTTGCATTGCGTCGAGGATGGGACGAATGGTTGATTCAAAGCGATCGCTCCTGGCCGCAGCAATGCCCAAGGGAATGCCGATGATGGCACAGAGGACCACGGCGGTTAAGACGAGGGAGAGGGTGGTCATGGTTTCTTCCCAGGCGTTAAAGTAGCCAATGAGGGTCATGGCGATGAGGCTGTATATGGCGATCGCGCCCCCGGCAATTTGCCACGCCAGCAAGCCAATGGCAATCAACATAATGGTGGGCGGCACCCAGATAAAAAAGGATTCAATACTACTGAGGATAAAGCGAACCGGAACACTAATCCCTTGGAAAATAAAGCGAAAGTTATCCACAATAAAATCCACAATTCCCTCAATCCACTCTTGCAGGGGAATGGTGAACAGTTGGAAGGGGTCTAGAAAAACGGGCAATTCGCCCCATAGATTTGGGAAATGGGTCAGAATATCTATCACGAGTTGTATAATCTCCTTCAATTACGCCTAAATGCAGGTCAAGGGGGGGTTAGACCGTGGCGGCCACATAGTCTTGGACGGCGGCGGTTTCTTCCTTACTTTTCGCCGTCAGTCGCCCAATACTAGCTAAGACATCGGACTGTTCCACCACCCCTTTAAATTTACCCTCTTGGTCAATAACGGCCAGAGAACGGCGTTTTTCGTAGAGATGGAAAATTTCTTCTAAGCTGGTTGAGCCACTCACTTGGGGGAAGTCCCGTTCCATCACGGCGGAAATATCGTTTTGTCCTTCTTGAACTGCTTGTTCGAGGTCACTCCGTCGCACTAACCCCACGGGCCGGCCTTGGCGGTTCACGACATACATTTGTCGCAGTTCGTGTTGCTGCATTTGGTCTAAGGCCGCATTTACGGAGTCCTCGCCTAAAATAACTGTAACCGTTTGCCGGACAATTGTACCCGTTTTTAGCACTTGGGCTCGGTTGACATCTTGGGTAAATGCTTGGATATAGTCATCGGCGGGTTGGGTGATCAGTTCTTCAGGTGTGCCAATTTGCACAATGTAGCCGTCTTTCATAATGGCCACACGGTCTCCAATTTTCAGAGCTTCCTGAATATCGTGGCTAATAAAAACAATGGTTTTATGCAACTCCGCTTGTAAGCGCATCAACTCATCCTGCATCCCCCGACGAATGAGAGGGTCCAATGCCCCAAACGCTTCATCCATTAGCAGAATCTCCGCATCGGTGGCCAGGGCCCGCGCTAACCCCACCCGTTGCTGCATCCCCCCACTGAGGGAGGAGGGCAAATAATTACTCCACTCGGCCAACCCCACCACTTCTAGGGTGTCTTGGGCTTTTTTGTCGCGCTCTGCTTGTCCCATCCCTTGCACTTTCAACCCATAAGCCACATTTTCCAACACACTTTTATGGGGAAACAGTCCAAACTTTTGAAACACCATGGCCATTTTAGTGCGACGAATGTCCCGCATTCGTTCTTTACTCACATGGGCTACATCTTCCCCATCCACATAAATATTGCCACTGGTAGGAGCAATGAGGCGATTAATACAACGAACAAGGGTGGACTTCCCAGACCCAGAGAGTCCCATCACCACAAACAGTTCCCCTTGATTCACAGAAAAAGAGACATCAGCAATTCCTAAAACTTTCCCGGTTTCTTTTAAAATTGAATCCCTAGTTCCTCCTTCTCGGAATAGTTTTAAAGCAGGGTAAGGATTTTTACCGTATATTTTAACTAGATTTTCAATGCGGATTTTAGCGTTAGAATCAGCCATGATTTTTTAACTAGAAAGTTAGACAAAATTTAGACAACGGTGCGATAAGGTTTGGCGATAAGGTTTTTCGATATAGAGGGATTAACTGTTCTAGTGTATAAGAATTAGATTTTTTTTTCAATTCTTAGGCTAGTCCTAGGGGGGTTGCACGGAGCTTAGGGGGGAGATAAAGTGATTTTTGTTACCGTTTTTTCATTTCTGAGATCATTCATAATGGAATGGTTACTGCGATCGCGGTGAGCGATTATAGGATTATAGGGATACCTTTGAGCCAAGCCAGCGCTGGAAACCCCCATCATTAAAGGCTGATCTTACTGGTTACTGTTTACTGTTTACTGCCATAACTTATGTTTCGACCCAAACCCATTAAACCGCAACCCGGCCAAGAATCGGTCTGGGACTACCCCCGTCCTCCGAGGGTAGAACCCTCCTCAGAAAAGATTCGCATTGTCTGTAACGGGGAGATACTAGCGGAGAGTGAGAACACCTACCGAGTCTTAGAAACCAGTCATCCCCCGGTGTATTACCTTCCCCCGGAGGATGTGAAAATGGAGTATTTGCGTCCTACGTCCCGTCGCACCTATTGTGAGTGGAAGGGAGTCGCCCAGTATTACACAGTGGCCATTGGCGAGCAGGAGTTACCGAATGCCGCTTGGTGTTACCAAAACCCCTCAGATTCCCGTTTCGACCCCATTGACGGTTATATTGCGGTGTATCCTGCGTTAATGGATGCGTGTTATGTCGATGAGGAGCAAGTCCAAGCACAGGAGGGTGATTTTTACGGCGGTTGGATCACCAGTAAGATTGTGGGGCCGTTTAAGGGAGGGACAGGGACTTGGGGGTGGTAGAAGACCTTCTATACCTTTGTAGATCATGAGAGAGAAGTCTCCTCAATAGGAGAACTCTCTTGTGACTTCTCCTCCAGTCCAGCATAGGGAATCGCTAAACAAAAGCAACTAATAATAATTAATCGGTACGAATGAATAATCACAAGCGATAACAAGCTCATCAACATCATGGCACAAAACGCTAAAAAGAAGCCTAATAAAAGGTATTTTGAGTTGTCATTACGATAATTAACTTGAAGATTGCGGAAAGCTTGAAACATGATGTAGATAATGACACCACAAAATAGAATCGTGAAAGGAATCCCTAAATCCGATGCCAATTGCAAAAAAATGTTGTGAGCATGATTCATAAATCTAAATCGCTCTTCACATTCAACCGCCATGATCCCAATCCCCCATCCTTTCAGAGGTTTTTCTTTAATTAAATCAATGGCACATCCAAACATCCAAATTCGTGGAGAAATATTATTTTGAAGAGGACGACTGGAAAAGATTAAATCATTGAAAAATGTTCCCATCGGACTCAAATTTAAGATTGCATCACTAATTAGAGCGATCAGTAGTGTTGTTAAAAATAAAAACAATTTTGATCCGATCAGTAAACCAAATATCCCTAAAATAATCACTAAACAGATAACAGCATTTTTAGAACCAGACCATTTTATCATCACTAAGTCTAAAATAATAGAACTGGTTAGTATAGTGATTTGCAAAATTGTAAATTTTGATATTGTTACATAATCTTTTTTCCATTGTTCAAATAATTCAAATAGTATTAGTCCTAAACTTAATATAATGAGAATAACACAATAGTATCCCAACATATTAGAATTTCCCAGTCCTGCTTGTGTTCTGCTAGGAGAGCCTCCAATAATGTAGAATTTTATAATGGGTAATTGTTCATGGGGAAAAAGAAAAGAAAATCCTTGTGCTTTTAATAAAAAACGTTCCATTATCGCCAGACCAAAGAGAGGAAAGGTAGATAAAGATAATGATAAAGCTATTTTTTTGATACCTTTTTTACTAAAAGGTTTAAGCATTAAAATATATAAACACAGTAAAAAAACAATATAATCAATTACTGTGACGGGATACAAGAAAGGGTGATCAATGGAATGTAAACCCCAGCCCCAAGGCGATTTAGTCCTCGCAAGAAGAATAATTGAAAGAAAGATAAAGTAAGATGCTAAAATAATTTGCTGTCGGGTCAGTTTTTTGAAATTCGCTTTAAATATATCTCCTACAATAAAACAAATATAAGAAGCTAAACAAAGATACGGGGCAATCGCTAACAAAGTATTTCCCACACCTAGAAAGTTATAACGATCTAGAACTTGTTGTTGTATTTTGTTTTTGAGCATTAATGCTAATAAGACTATTGGTTGATTGATGAGTACAGCACTAGATTACAGTAAGTCGGAGATTTTGTAGAGCTAAGGAGAACAAAAAAATATTTTAGTTAATTGTATCCGGATCAATCCCTAACGCTCTGAGTTGAGTCGCTAAGCGTTCGGCTCTCTGATATTCCCGTTCAGCCCGTTGTGTTTCCCGTTCTGCCCGTTGGAATTCCTGCTCTGCCCGTTGCTCTAACTCCAAAAAGCTCAAAAACTTCCGTCCATCGGGGCGATAAATTTCTAATGTTTCGGGCGTTAGGACAAAACGAATGCCTAATCTGGGGCTAGTCCAATGATTGATTTCTTCTATCACTGTTAAAGACCCCTCGGAACGCTGTAAACCGTGTAAATCATTTCGGTCTGGATCGTAAATATAATACTCTTCTACGCCATAATGGTCATAAAATTGTAGCTTTTTGGTCATCTCCTTGAGTCGGTTGCCAGGGGAGAGAATCTCAAAGACCACGTGGGGCGCAATATTATCTTCTTGCCATTGTTGATATGACCCCCGTTCTCCTTTAGGCCGACCAAAGATAACCATAGCATCGGGGGCTACGCGAATTTCGGGATGGCTTTCGACGGGATACCAGAGTAAATCTCCCGCGACAAACACTTGGGGATCGTCAGCAAATAATAACTCTAAATTTTCTTTGATGAGAACAATCCAGCGAAATTGTAGGGTATTATCTGCCATTGGTTGGCCATCACTATCGGGATAAATAATTTTGCGATCGCTTGAGGGTGATAACGTCATAGGCGTTTGGATTGTCTCGGATTTAGTCTATAGTGTAACTCCCCTAGAGTCCCATTTTCAGCCAACCAAAAACTTGATTCACGGTGAGGTCTAATTCGATGCCTTCGAGGAGAGGGAGAGAATCATCGTCTTGTCGGAGGGAAGGTGTGCCATTAGGCCAGAATACCAAAATACTTTGGTCATCGGGATCGAGAAACCAGCCCAACTGACTGCCGCGATCGAGACAATATAAAATATTGCCAATCACTTTATTGGGTTTCTGTTCGGGAGAAAGGATTTCGATGATCCAATCAGGAGGCAGTTCAAAGCGATCTGGCACTTCACCATTGGGGAGAAAAGGAATCTGTTGCCACCGGAAGACTGCGATATCTGGGACAATAGAGCGATCGCCAAAACTACATCGCAGTTCGGGAAAAGCGTAGGCAATTTTGGCCGCTTCGGTGACAAGATTAATCTCACTACTCAGTTTTCCTTGTAAACGGCTATGTCTTCCTTTAGGCATGGGTTTTTGAATAATTTCCCCTGCAATAAATTCACTAGCAGGTTTGGTTTCCGGGCGTTGCAGGAATTCTTCTAGGGAGATGGGTTTTACAGTGGTTGTTGTCATGGTTCAGGTGTTTAGTCACGGGTAGGGGCAATCCAAGAGAAGGCTTGTTCTAAAATCGCGTCTTGATTCACCATTTGTTCTAACGTATCTGTATCGTAAAGTCCTTCTGCAACTTCTAGAGAAGCAAGGTTCAGAGCTTGGGGATAGGCTTCGGCTAAAGTCTCTTGCAATTCTTCCCCCTTGAGATAATACCCTCCCGCTTTACGGCGTTTATTTTTATTGTTAATCTCTAAAGCCGAGTTACGGATAGAAACCTCCCAAGAGCGAGTGGTGCGATTTTCTGCCTGTTGTTTGATTAAATGTAACAGCAGGATAATGGCATAACTGCGAATATTGTTAATCTTGTCATCCCGGCTCATTTCTTCTAATTCTTCGACAATGACTAATGCGCCGGAAATATCCCCACACAACAGTCGCTCTTTCAGTGCGAGCAATTCTTCCATGGCCTGATTGTTGTTTCGTTGGGTTAAGGGTATTTTAGCGCGTTTGTGGAGCGTCCTGTTGAGTCCTGAGAAACCGGGTTTCTATCCCTAATTTTCGGTTAAATCTCAAGACGTTATCAAGAAACCTAGTTTCTTGCTCCCTTGGTTTCTTTCTTTTCTCACCACCCTTGAATATCCGTTTGCGTAAACCCTGCTTTTTGAAACAGTAAGGGTTCACTCCTTGATTTTGCCAGCGCGTAGGCCATACAGTCCCCCCAATTGAGATTAGCTGGATGTTGGCCTTGGCCGTACTGTTCCCAAGCGAGGAAGGCAAAATGGACTTGGGCTTTATCAAAGGGGACTACGGTGAATTCCGCTTCATAAATAAATAATTCTAATTCAGCCCGACCGAGGGGGCCTTTGCGAGCGTGGAGTAGAATCTCGCCTTCTAACAAGGTGGGAGCAGCAATTAAGCGAACCTTCGCGGACTCAATTTTCTGAATCAACGCTTCTCGCTCCGGTTCATCCCCTAAAATTGCCAAAATTGCGGAGGTGTCGATGACCATCGTAGTAGTTAACCGAGAATTTCTTCCCGACTCCGGAGATCAAGATTGGGTAGGGCAGCACAGCGTAGCGCGATCGCATTTAATCGCTGTCCAAGGGGGGGAGACTGGGCTTGCTTTTGTTGGGCTTTGGCTTCTGTGAGGGCTTGTTCTACAGCGAGTTTCACGGCTTCGGTCATGCTGCGACCAGTGAGTTTGGCTAATTCTTTGGCCATTGCATGGACTTTGGGGTCTTTGATGTTCATGCTCATAGTTTATTTTAGGTAGATTTTTTCTACCTTTCTACCATTTTAGGCAAATAAAAAAAAGCAGTTTTTGTACCAAGGGTGGAACGTTTTGGCTCATAGGTGCTTGGATACCAAGGGTTAAACCGATAGTGAGCCTTGGGTTTTAACCCAAGGCTCAGAGCTAAAGTCGGCTCAAGCCGACTGGGTTGATGATTTTGTGGGATTTTTCTTTGTTCTGTTTATGCCTTAACCCGTTTCAACGGGTTTTTACTCTTAGCCTTGGATTTCAATCCAAGGTTTTATTGGCAATCCAAGGGTCTAGTGAGGGGGAAACCAGTCGTCATCTAGGGCTTGGTTGAGGCTAATCTGAGCATCAGAGGGCAGTGTGAACAGTTGTGAGACAGATTTGACCGCAGTAGGATAGGCTTTCTCGTAGAATGCGGGTAATTGAGGACGGAGACTGGGGCTGTCTTCTAGACGGGTTTGAATTTGGGCGCGAAAGTTGACAATTTCTGAAGCCCAGTGATTGGCCGTTCTCGGTTTTTCGGCTTCCCAATAGGCGAGTTTGAGTAAATGTTCTAGAAGTCGGGTTAAAAGACTGATGAGAGCGCGTTTGTCATTTTTCCCCATCGTTTCTAATTCTTCAATTAAATTATCCCAGTCCACGCGCTCAAAGTTGCGTCTCCGCAGTTGTTGGATGGTGTCTTGTATCCAGTGGTTGTAGTCTTGGTCGTAGAGGGAGGAAGTCATGGTTGAGTTTCTGAGTGGGAACAGGAACAGGAAGTTGAGTTTACTGCTCAGTGCCTTGGAAAATTTGTGCGACGGTGAGGGTTAAGTCTGGGAAGGTTGGGGAGATAATGGGGTCTTGACCTCTAAACTGGCGAACTTGGTATTCTTCGTCAATGAGTTCATAAATGGAGATTGTCGGTTGTTTGGGATTGCCAATGAATCGCCTTCCCCCTAATCCTAAATAATCGACGATCCAATATTCCGGGATGCCGATTTCTTCATAATCTTTTACTTTGGTTAAATCATCGACTCGCCAGTTGGTGCTAACGACTTCAATGATGAGTGGGATGGAGGTGTTTTGGGTGACGGTGGCTGCGGATGGCCACAAGGGTTCATTGTTGAGGTTAGGGCGATTTAGGAGTAAAACGTCGGGGGAGTAGGCGGAGTCTTTGTCGGGGGGCTTGACCATGACCGTTTTGGGAATACGGTAGGGTAAGTTTAACCTAAGATATTCTGCGGTGAGTCGCTCGGCTAGAAAGCTGGTAATTTCTTCATGTTGCCCTGATGGTTGCGGCATTTCGATGATGAGGCGATTATGGAGTTCATACTGTCCCTCTTCTGGTTTCCATTGGATAAATTCCTCAAAGGTGAGGGGTTGAGGGAGGGTGGAACGCATAGGGGTTAAGCCGAGAGAGCGTTTTGAATTTATTGTAGTGAACCTTGGGTTAAAACCCAAGGCTCATAGCCGAAGTCGGCTCAAGCCGACTGAGTTGATAATTTTGGGGGATTTCTCTTTGTTCTTTTGATGCCTTAACCCGTTTCAACGGGTTTTTGCTCTTAGCCTTGGATTTCAATCCAAGGTTCTTGTTTAGCTTTGGGTTTAACGCCAAGGTTCAAAACGTCAACCAGCTAAATATTTCTTGGGCGGATAGTTGTAGATGATTTTGTAAGTCTTCTATGACGGTTAACGGTTCTGTGTTGGATTGAATGTCGGGAAATTGGTTGGGTGTTAAGATCATGACGGATTCATCGTCGGGATCGAGTAACCAGCCTAATTCTGTGCCTTGTTCTAGGCAGAATTTTATTTTTTTGATGACTTTATTGGCGGATTGTTCGGGGGAGAGAATCTCAATAACCCAATCGGGGTAGGTTGCAAAGCGATTAGCAATTTTCCCTTGTTCGTTTCGAGGGATTCGTGGCCAAGTTACTATGGACAGGTCTGGAACAATGGACAGTCCGCCAAAGGTGCAGCGTAATTCTGGCAGGGCATAAGCCAGTTTACTGGGTAAAACTTGTTCGTTAATTTTTGCCCCTAACCGTGCTTGTAAAACACTGTGTTGTCCTTGCGGCATGGGTTTGGCTTGGATTTGCCCGTACAGATATTCTCGGTAGGGTTTGGTTTCGGGTAGTTGTAGAAACTGGTCTAGGGTGATTTTGGGGTTGGTTTGAGGGGTTGTGACCATGGGGTTCTGGGAATTCGACTGGTTTTGAGTTTATTGTGGGGCGATCGCGCAGCGTCTCCGGAGGAGAATCGCGTTTTCTAGGATGCGGTTTTTGGTGCGATCGCGCTTATAGAATTAAGCAACACCATAGCCTGTATATTGGCGCATTTCAGGAGCTTGAAAACCTAAAACAATATCTTCTTTCGTAAGTATTCAGGTTGACTAGATGATCCCCCTCTTATCCCCCCTTCGGCAAGCTACCCCTTACGGGACGCTACGCGTTCACGAAGTGTCTCCGCAAGGAGAAACAGGACAAGCCTTAAAAAGGGGGAGGATAGAGGATGCTTCGCTTTTTTATTAACGGGGACTTTCGCTCTTTTCCCCCCTTTTCAAGGGGGCTAGGGGGGATCACCTGAATGCTTACAATTAACTTAATAAGTCATCCACAGCAATCGTAAATCCAGTGATGACTTTTTGGGTACTTACTGTGTCTCCCGATGTAAAAATTTGTCTATGCTCTTGAGTCACAACAATAATCCAACGATTTTCTGGAAAAACTAGCCAAACTTCTTCAGCCCCAGATTGTAAATATTCTTCAGCTTTCGCGATCGCATCTTCAGCAAAATCTGTAGGGGAAATGATTTCTGCTGTGAGGGGGAAACTGCGGGGAAGGGCTTTAGCGTCTCCGTATTCTGCGACTAATTCTGGGGTTAAATAAGCGACATCGGGGGAACGTCCCTGTTTTTCGGTGCGACAGGGAACTTCAGTATAAACTTCACCGCCTTGATTGCTTGATTCTATATAATTCGCCCACTGGCGACTCAAACGGCTTTGAGCTTTGCTATGTTTTAGAGTTATGCCATTTTTCTCAAACAATTCTCCATTAACCCATTCCGTGCGTTCTGGAGGATTTTCTAGCCAGTCTTCTAGGGAGGTTATTGGGGGGTATTGTGAGAGTAAGGCGGTGGCTGTCATGGCTGGGTTGTCTCTTGTATTTTTTGCGATTGGATTCAATTACAAGGCTGTGGTGAAAAGGCTAGGTAGGAAACGGGTTAGGAGAAGTGTGATTCTCGTTACTACTTTTGATTTCTTTTGACTTACATTATTACTCTGAAAAAGACTATTAAGATGATTTATGACTCCGGTTCAATGCCTAAAGCCCGCAATTGAGCCGCTAGACGTTCAGCCCGTTGGTGTTCTTGTTGAGCTTGTTGTTCTAATTCTAGGGAAGTAAGAAACTTTTCACCATCCGGACGATAAATTTCTAGGGTTTCAGCCGTTAGGACAAAACGAATGCCTAATCTGAGACTTGTCCAGTTTTCTATGTCTTCAATGACTGTCAACCCTTCTGCTGTGCGATAGAGACCATGTAAGTCATTGCGTTCTGGATGATAAATATAATATTCTTCGACTCCGTAGCGGTCATAAAATTGCAGTTTTTTGGTCATTTCCTTGAGACGGTTTCCAGGGGAGAGTATTTCAAATACCACTTGTGGGGCTATTTGGTCTTCTTCCCACTGTCGATACGAGCCGCGATCGCCTTTTGGTCTGCCAAATACCACCATTACATCGGGGGCTACCCGAATTTCTGGATGACCTTCGATGGGATACCAGAGTAAGTCTCCGGCGACAAACACTTGAGGATCAGGGGCAAATAATCGCTCTAAGTTTTCTTTAATCAGAACAATCCAGTAAAATTGCTGGGTATTATCTGCTATTGGTTGGCCATCACTATCGGGATAAATAATTTCGCTTTCCAGAGAAATGTTCATGATTCGGTCGTGGGTGAATTGGCCGGGTTCACGTCGATTGTAACAAGCTCAAAGGGCGTATCGATTTGAGCGTTTTTTGGTTTTGACTACCAAATTTTTGCCAGTTGCAAAACAAACCCAGATAAAAGGGGGTCTCCTTGGAGCGTTTCAGGAGATTGCACGCATTCTACTGGGGTTTGGGGACGATAGATATAAACTCGGCGATTTTTGCGATCAATTAACCAACCTAAAGATGCACCATTTTGTATATACTCTTCCATTTTTTCTTGTAACGGTTGAATCTTATCACTCGGCGATCGCAATTCCACGACAAAATCAGGACATAAAGGGGCAAATCTCTGCTGTTGTTGGGGTGGTATGGCTTGCCATTTCTCTAATTTGACCCAAGACGCATCGGGCGATCGCTCTGCCCCATTGGGAAGTTTAAATCCCGCAGAAGAATCAAAATCAATTCCTGTCCCGTCTTCATCAGACCAGTTTCCCAATTGTTGCGTTAATTTAGCGTTATGATGTCCTGTTTCGCTTCCTGTAGGGGACATCACTAATAATTCTCCTTGGGCATTTCGTTCAATGCGATAGTTCGGGTTAATTTGACAGAATTGAAAAAACTGTTCTTCTGTCATGTCTAGGGCTGGATGAGTTTGGAGAATTAATACAGTCATGTTCAACCCAAAATGATGAATGGTTCTTCTGACCGAGGAAAGATTTTGTTAGCGATCGCCTCCGTCTGTGCGAAGCGATCGCTGTTAGGACAAAGCGAATGCCTAATCTGAGACTTGTCCAGTTTTCTATTGTAACCAACTCCGTTTCTGGTTGATAGTCAGGATGAGGAGGAGGGGGTGGGGCGATTTTGGGTGTGGAGGTAGAGTTCGCCTAGCGCGATCGCGCTTAGGGTTAGCCCCAGACTCAAGCCACTGCCTAGGAGTCCGAGGGTGGGGAGGAGGAGGGCAATGATGCCTGTGAGGAGGAGGTAGGTGAGGGTGACTTGTCCATGACTCCAACCGGCTTGTTGCAGGCGTTGGTAGAGGTGGGTGCGGTGGGCTTGAAAGATGTTTTCTCGGCGGAGGAGGCGGCGGGTGAGGGTGTAGATGGCATCGCCGATGAGGGGGAGGAGGATGGGGAGGGCAGTCCAGAGTTGGGATGGTTGGGGGCTGTTGAGGAGTGCGATCGCTATACTCGCGCCTAAGACGGTGCTGCCTACGTCTCCCATGAAGATTTTAGCGGGCGACCAGTTCCAGTAGAGGAAGCCTAGGAGGGCGGCGATGAGTAGCCACCAGAGGGGTTGTTGGAGGTAGAGGGCGAGGAAGGTGAGTTGGAGGGCGGTGACGCTGGCGACGAGGCCGTCGATGCCGTCCATGAAGTTGTAGAAGTTGATCAGGGCGGTGAAGCCGATGAGGGTGAGGAGGAGGGTGAGGGGGGTGGCGAGTGCTGGGATGGGAGGGAGGCCGAAGGAAATGATGGCGATTCCGGCGGCACTGAGTTGGATGAGGTAGCGGATGGGGGCGGGGACGTTGCTGCGATCGTCGATGAAACCGACGATGGCGAGGGGGAGGAGGACTAGGCTGGTGTAGCCGGGGTGAGGGGTGAGGTTGGGGGGGGTGGTGTATTGGCTGATGCCCCAATGGGCGGTGCTGGTGAGGGTGAAGGCGATGAGGAAGCCGAGGCCGCCGCCTCTGGGGGTGGGTTGGCTGTGGGAACTGCGATCGTTGGGGAGGTCGAGGAGTTGGGTTTTAAAGCGATGTTGTATCCAACCGGTTAGCGCGATCGCTAGTCCAAAACTCAAGGTGATCAGTGCCATTAACCCTACGTTCATTGTCTTAGATGATTCCTTCAGAGCGCATAATTTCGATTTCTTGTTGTAGTCCAATTTCTAGCGATCGCGGGTGATAGCCAAAGTCGCGTGTGGCGGCTTCGTGGGAATAGGCTTTATCTTCTTGTAGTCGTAAGATTTGTTCGCTTTGGACAGGCTTTTGCTTGGTTTACTGATTTAAGTACCAATTTACAGTATCTTGCAAGCCTTGACTCACTGTAACGGGAGGTGTCCAATTCAGGGTTGTTCTGATTTTCTGGCTATTGATAGGAAGAGAGCCGATTAACCGATTCACTGTTTCTTGTTTTCCGAGGGGTTTAGCGAGTGAGGTAAGTAGGGTTGGGGGGATGGGAAGTAATAAGGGGGTTTTTCCCATAGCTTGGCCAATTTGACGGATTAAGTCAGGGGTGGATAAGTCTTCTCCGTCACTGATTAAGAAGGTTTGATTTTTGGCGTTGGGGTGAGAGAGACAAGTGATGATGGCATCGACTAGGTTGCCCACGTAAAGTAAGCTGCGGCGGTTGTTGATTGCTCCAAGGGGTAAGGGCAGTCCTGTGTTGACCAGTTTGAGGAGACGTGCCATATTACCGGGGTTACGGGGGCCATAGATTAGGGGAGGGCGGAGGATTGTCCAGGTCATGGAGCTATTGGCACAAAGTTCTTTTAGGGCTTGTTCGGCTTGTAGTTTACTGCGTCCATAGGGGGTGTCTGGAGTGCAAGGAGACGATTCGGTTAAGGGGTATGGGCTGAGGGTGGCCATTGCGCCAATGGAACTGATGAAGATGAAGTGTTTGACTCCGGCTGCAATGGATTGTTGGACGAGGTTAGCGGTGGCGGCGGTGTTAGTTTTGTGGAATTCGGCTTCTGGGTTGGTTGCGTTGTCTTGGAGGAGGTGAGCGCGGGCGGCTAGGTGGATGACAGTATCTATAT
Source organism: Spirulina sp. CS-785/01 (assembly GCF_028330525.1). Classification (GTDB taxonomy): domain Bacteria; phylum Cyanobacteriota; class Cyanobacteriia; order Cyanobacteriales; family Spirulinaceae; genus JAQMSD01. The sequence goes on along the minus strand of NZ_JAQMSD010000124.1, from coordinate 28,225 downwards.
TGGTTAAAGCTTCATCCCAATTGGTTACTTCATTTATATCAGCTATTTTTACTGTTGTGATTTTCGGGGAAGTTTCAGGGTGAATGTTGCGAGTTGTTATGTTCAGAGAGTAATTTTGCTGAATTAAGCAAGATAATAAATGAGTGCCAATAAAACCTGTAATTCCTGTAACTAATATTTGATTCATTTTAACCAGAATTGACTATAACAATACCTAAGTTAAAAGGTTTTCCATTTCCAAGAAGCATTTAAAGCATAGTTAGTAAAGCACCATGTAGAATCTAATAAATTTAATTTTTCCACATTACGATAAATATTCCAAACCCACCTTATTGATCTCAAACGGTTACTAGATACAGAGTTAGAACTAACTCGATAACGCATTAAATCTTCTTGCAGTGCGAATGCCGTAAAACCCTGTTTGAGAATACTAAGCCATAGTATAAAATCATCATATCCTTGATTTTGTGTTTTGACTTCTCCAGTGAAGTCTCGATTGATCACTACTGTTGATGTTGCAATTGCAGTATTTTTTAAAAGTTGTCGATAATTTAGCGAATTGGGTATACTAACGAGATGCCCTAGAGAAGAACCTGAAAAACGCCGATATTGTGTGTATGAAAAAGCCATACCTTTTGATTGCATAAAATGAATTTGCTTTTCTAGCTTATTAGGTAACCATAAATCATCACTATCTAGGAAAGCAATAAAGCGACCTCTTGCTGCTTGTATAGCAACATTACGAGCCTTTGCTGGTCCAACATTCGTAGTCAACTGGATAAAATGTATTCTTTCATCATTGTCTGCTATTGCTTTTAGAATATTCGCTGTATTGTCTTGAGAACAATCATCAACAATAATCATTTCCCAGTTTTGGTGGGTTTGATTTTGAACCGATTTTATGGTTTGTTTTACGAACTGAGAACAATTAAATGTTGGGGTTATAATCGAAACTAATGGTAATTTGTTACCCATTTTTATTACTTAGACGTTATATAACTTTTGATTTACAAGTATTCATTAAGTCTATTTCTATATATAGCCGTCCCAAATAGGTTATGAACGCTAAATCGCCGTATCTCACCGATAGCAACAATTGAAAGTCAAAGTGTTCATGTCCTATCTAAGATCGCTATAGTCTTAATAGTCTTCACTAAATTATTTTGAGAGATTTAAGCCAGTTTTAGTATTTTAGCCTTGATCTTCTTTTAAATCTAAAATGGAAAAATAATATCCAAAACATCACAAATATCAAAAAACGCCAAGGCCCTAAACCAGTAAAAAAATAATTTGTAATATTTGAAAAAGTAAATACGATAGTAAAGTATAAATATACTGGAAAAATAAATAAACTTTTCACTTGAAAAATTCTAAGAATAGCCATTGATGCAAGAATTGCAATAAGTAGAAAGAGACCTAAATCAATTAGAAAGGCAGCATAAAGTGTTTGATAAAGACCAAATCCACTATCACCAAATGTATTCATCTGGCTAATTGTAGCTGAAACAGATTCAGTATCTCCCCATGTCACAATATTGTAATGACGCTTTAAGTATAAGAAATGTGGAGTAATTGTGTATTCAGTAGCTTCCGACAAAAAGCGACACAATTCCGGAACTGAATGAGAAATATATGCAATGAAATATAAAAGAGGTAGTGCTACAGGAGCATTTTGATGAATGAAATCGACAAAGCTTTCATTGACAATTATCGACCTGTTAACCCAAGATTCGGTAACTTTAAATACCCAATAGTCAACAAACCCACTCGACGTACCAGATCTTACTCTTGTAGTCCACTCAAAAGCAATCAGAAAAATTACTCCTAATATAATTAAAAAGATAAATATCTTGAGCCGGTCTTTTTTTCCAAGAAGTAAAAAAAAAGTTGTAATAACAAAAAATTGTATTCCTCTTGTTCCAATTGATATAATATCAATAGTACAAATTAAGAAGACTAAAAACATATTTGATATAAATATATTTCTATTGCTCCGATAAAACATAGCAATCAATGACATCGGATAAAAAAAGATGTTGATATAGCTATACCAGCCACCTCCCCCTACAGCATCCGATACCCTTGTAACATCCAAGCCATATAAAGATGTTGAAAGAATATAGTCCATCCTGCTAAAAAGCAATGTAAACAAAAAAGTGATATAGAAGAGTGACTGAAATAGAATTGGATGCTTCATGGTTGGCCACTTATTAGTGACCGATGATGGGCGTGATAAAAATAGTAATGTCCAGCCTATAGTTGTAACAATTAACCAAGTAATTAGATAGTAAGGATTAGGTACTGAAAAAAATGTGAGATAGAAGAGCTGAATAAATGCTATTAAAAAAAATATGTAGCAAGCCCTTTTATGGAAAAGTGAAGGGGTAGCTATGGTAGTTAATTTATCTATACTGTTTTTCATATGAGTTTTAGTATAAGTTTATATACGCTTGGTCAAATATTACCTATCTCCCCTAGGAAATAAGTTTCTAACGGAATCGACCCAACGGAGTCCCATCTTTCTATCTATACTTGTTGGACTGCTTGTATGATTAAATTCCCATTGAGAAAATTTTTGCCAATTCTGATTAAATAAATCACTTATAATTTTATCCTCATCATTAGTATCCTGTGCAAATAGTGGATCATCAGCCTTTAGCTGACCTATTCTAAAAATACTAAGAAGTTGCTCTGGATCTGCTCCTCCATAGTATTCATAGTTACCTGAAGATATGAAGCGAATATAGTTTACATATTGCGTGATGCGACAAGAATGCATATAAACATATCTCAGAGTAAGACGTATGACAGATAAAGGATCGTGATTTTCTAAATTTTCTAATTTGAACCAGTCATTACGAGATTTTATTGAAGTAACAAAGCCAGCATTTTGATATCTAGACTTCCCTAATGATATAACCTTCTTACCAAGAATTCCTGCTTCAACACCAGAGCTACTGTTAGCAACAATAATAATATCTGCTTCCTTCATTAATAAGTAAGTATTCACTTTTTCCTTACTATTAATATAACGTACACCCCTTGCATTAGCCCATTCATAATAATGCTTTTGGGATTTTTCTCCGGTACGACAACCAATATTTTCTGACCAAATCGGGTGTCCTCTTAAAATACATTGCTTGTAAGTAATCCCTAAAACCGCAATTAATTCATCAAGAGCATCTGTAAAGTGATCCCAATCTGATTTCCAATCAGGATGACCAATGAACTCACAACTACTGCTAGGTAAGATAATAACTCTAGGACATTGCCCGCTAGATGCTATTAAATTTTTAGAGGATGTAGAATTTTCAAATTGGAAGATTCTCCAATCTAACTGATTCTTATGTAAAAACCGAATCGACATTAAGTGAGCAGCATACTGAGCTTGCTTTAATGTTAAAGGCTTATTGCGATATTCAAAATTAAACCGATTAAACTCTTTCAAAGATAAGCAGTTTCCGTTAGGAGTAAGATGTAAGCCATTGGCAAACCAAGGGCGTTCTACTGTTATGTAAGGAACTCCAATATTTTCACAAGCATAGATTGCTGCTTTTGTAAGATCCATCCTCCCATTAAAACAAATAATGCTATCCAGCTTGTTTTTAATAGCCCATTCTATAACATTACCATAAACAATTTCTATGGGCTGATATAAAGCCTTTTGAGTTTCTAGAACTTTAGTATTTTGGCAGTCTTCCTTTGTTTCAACCCTATGAATAGTATAAGAACTTGAGGAAGCTATATCCTGTAAAATTTTTTCATCTAAATCTACTTTGACATTAGGGTTAATAGAATAAATGTTTTCTAACGGGAATGAGCGAAACCCACCCAATATACAAACAGGGCATTCTCTTAATTTACTATGTCCTTTGAGAAATTGACTGTAACACTTGTCAACTGAAGAGTCGCATACTAAAAACGATGTTTCATGTCCTGCTTCTGACAGAATTTTTGCAAGATAGGTTAAATGTTTGACAAAGGGACGATACGAAAAAATACTAATAAATCCTACTTTCATGTAAACTTAGTTGGCTTAACTTTTGGTTTGGATGATATATCTAGCTGCTTAAATTGGTTAATAATTAGTCACATATTTAATAACAGAATCCGAAAGATTCTTGACGTTTTCTTTTTCTGAAATGCGGGCAACTTTCTGATATGGAAGGCTAGTATAACCGGTAATAGCAACTTTTTCCACGGCTTTTAAAAAGGCTTTGACTTCTATAGGATTTGGACTTTCTTTTTGCTTGAATATTTTATCAATAGCCATAATACAGTCATTCAAACTTCTAATCTGAAAAACACCAGGAGCATACTGATAAAAATAGTGTCCAAACATTAATACAGGTCTTTGACGGAATAGAGCTTCCCATCCTGCTGTACCTGTTGCAGTTGCTACAGCAACACAATTATCTAATAAACGAAAAGAGTTATATTGCCTAGGTATCAATTTAACTTTTGGTATATTGAGTAAATTTTTGTAAAAGTTGACATCTCGTCCACAAATCTTTTGCTTAGGGTGCTCTTTAACATAAATATAAACATTGTCGGGTAGAGCATAAGCTAGTAACTGTACAATTAGTAGCTGATTAACAAAAGCTCCACCTAGCGGAGAAGTTGTGGCTTCTGGCTGGAAATGGAGGGGCAAATAAATATATTGCTGAGATAAATCTGGTTCAAAGGTATGTTTATCGTAAAAATCGAGTAGTCTTGTCTCTTGAAAAACTTTTAATTGAAGCCAATATAGTTTTTTCTTCCAATAAGAAAAAGTCAATATTTTTTCTAAAACAATTTCTTTTTTGTGTAAAATTTCTTTTTTGTGTAAGATTTTTTTAAAAAAAGCTAGTAATTGTCTAGTTTTTGGTTGCTTTTCCATATAAAAAGGTATGGGATCAATGTTTAAGGAAATTTGTTTTTTATAATACTGTTCAAAGGGAGGCGACATTTGCAGTTTCTGTTCTGATTCTAAATGAGAATCTTCTTGTATTGATTCGAGAGCTAGCTTATATTTTTGTTCTAGTTGATCCGCAGGTTTTTCTATATCTTCTACCAGAATCAATGTTTCATCTATAGGAAGAGGGTAAAAATACAAAGTCTGAATTTTCTTTAACTTACAGAGAGAGTAAATAACAAAATCATAACCTTCATGGGGAACGTTAAATGAAAAAAATAAATCTATTTTCTTACTATCTAATATCCAATTCCAATATCTTAGATGCTTAAAATATATATTTTTTCGTTCTTGATAACTTAACTGAAAACCACCACTTTCAAAGCGATTCATCATTTCCAAAACAATTGATTCACAAGAGACCATTCTATCAATTAATTCTTCATCTAGCGGAGGAATGTTGTTCCAATCTACATTGTATTTACCTAGAATAGCATTGTGCCAGTCTTGATACTCTATTACACAATTTTTCTTTGTTGTAAGGTTAAAATCATAAGCTCGAATAAAATGGAAGTAAGAAAAATTTAAGGAATTATAAATATTTTTTATGACCTCTGAAAGAAGAGGATAACTAAAGCCATTAAATATTATATTCATCTCTTTAAGCATTGTATACCGGATGTCGTAGTCGTAATGGTATTGTTTTTTTATCCAAGCATTTCCCATGTTACAGGTCTACCTTTTTTAACATATTGATTAACTTGTTTGCCCAAAACGATCTCATAATATTTAGGAGCTAAACCTAACCCCGGACGAACCGATCGCAAATTTTCAGTAGTAAACACATCCCCTGCTTTCATATCCTGAGAGACATATAAACTACGGCGGAAAATCATTGAGCTTTGTTCGGCTTCAGTCGGGCCGTACTGGATATGACCTAAACTTTGCCACGCTCGCTCTGAGTTTATCACCAATTGTGCCATTTCTTCTGGTTCCATTGAGAAAGTCGCGTCAACGCCACCATCGGCACGGGAGAGGGTGAAATGTTTTTCAATGACTGTTGCTCCCAGTGCGACGCTGGCCACGGCAACCCCGATGCCCATTGTATGATCCGAGAGACCCACTTGGACATCAAAGAGTTCCCGCATATGGGGAATGGTGACAATATTTGTGTTATCCGGAGTGGCGGGATAGGTGCTGGTGCATTTGAGGAGAACAAGGTCTTCACAACCTGCTTCTCTGACGGTGCGAACAGTTTCATCGAGTTCCGCTAGGGTGGCCATTCCGGTGGAAATAATGATCGGTTTTCCGGTTTCCGCTACTTTGCGGATGAGGGGAAGGTCGGCGTTTTCAAAGGAGGCAATTTTGTAGCAGGGAACGTTAAGGGATTCGAGGAAGTCAACGGCGGTTGCGTCGAAGGGAGTGCTGAAGGCAATTAACCCTAATTCCTGACAGCGTTGAAAGATGGGTTCGTGCCATTCCCAAGGGGTGTACGCTTTTTGGTACAGATCATGCAGAGATTTTCCACACCAAAGATTATTGGGATCGTCGATGTAAAATTCTCCTTCTTGGACTTCTAAAGTCATGGTGTCTGCTGTGTAGGTTTGCAGTTTCAGGGCGTGCGCCCCACTTTTTGCAGCAGCTTCCACAATTTCTAAGGCACGGTCTAAGGATTGGTTGTGGTTGCCTGACATTTCAGCAACAATGAAGGGCGGATGATTAGCCCCGATGGTGCGATTTTGGATGGTGATTTCTTTCATGATTTTATTAACTTTTGGTATTTGAAAGCCAAGCAACCTTGATATTGTTTTTTTTCTATTTTCTTAAAATTTGCTTTCTCAAAGAGTTTTTGCGATGCCAGATTTTCAACTTTAATCCAAGCTGTAACTACTTTAACTGATGTTTGGTTGACAACTTCTTGCAGTCCTTGGTTGACAATTAAGCAACCATAACCTAAACCTCTTTGAGAATTTACAATACTAATGCTTATCTCCGCATGAGCTTGGTTTTGAATTTCAAAGCGCACTTGGCCTATAGGTTGATCGTCACTATCAAAAGCAATAAAAATATGAGAATTTGAGCTTTGTAACTTTTCATGAAACCATTTTTTATGATTTTCCCAAGAAATTATATTTGATGAAAAAGATGCACTTCTTACTTTAGAATCATTTACCCATTCCCATAAGAGTTGGCAGTCGTTACAATTAGCTGGGCGCAAATACACTTTTTGGGGCTTTGACGACATCTCGAATTTACTAAAATTCAACGGCTGACTGAGCTACATTTAACTCTCTTGAGTGACCTGTTATTACTTCCATCACTCTTTGACTCCCGAATCCATCAACCAACTTTCTCCCTTTTACACTCATCTGTTGAAGCTGCTCTAAAGCTGGCAGCAACTCAGCCACTGTACTTGCCAGTTGATGAACCGTCTGCTGGTTATACCATCCTAAACTAATCGTTACTCCCATTTTGCCTAATTTTTGCGCGATCTGGCGAAACCATAGCAATTTTACGACACGACGTATGTTTAGATAGAATCACTATAGTGATTCGTAACTATATGAATTTATGAATTATGGTAGCACGGTCTTTTCTTGCTAACCTAGAGTAATCAGGTGTTTTCCTCCGATACTAACTGTCACTGAAATCATTAAGAATTCCTTGGATTTGCTCCCTTAAATCAGGTAAATCGTAGATAACAATATCAATAACGATATCAAGATCAATAGCAAAATACTCATGCACAACGCGATTACGTAAACCGATAATTTTTGACCAAGGAATCTGAGAATAGTTTTGCGTTAATTCGGAGGAGAGGGTGCAGGCAGCTTCACCAATAATTTGTAAGTGATATAGCACCCAAACTTGAAGACTTGAAGCATCTCATCATCCTCAATTTGATCAAGGTTAGCGCGATCTTGAATGCGCTTGATTGCCTCAAAAATATCCTGTAGTCGTTCTGAATCCCGTCTCATAAAGGTTTTGCTTCTTGTAGAATCCGGTCTCGCAGACGAGATTTTAGGCTTGTCTCCGTGACGACATCTACCCGAACTCCAAGCAACCCTTCCAAATCTTCAATTAGTCCCATGGGAAACCAAGATGAGCGATGGGAGCGATCATAATCAACCAGAAAATCTACATCGCTCTGATCGCTGGCTTCTTCTCGAACTACAGAACCGAAAACACGAACATTAAATGCTCCATGACGTTGAGCAACAGTTAGAATTTTGTCCCGTTGTTGGAGTAAATTCTCAAAGGTGACCATTAGATTATAATCTTGTTCATATAATTGCTTTGGTGGATTTTGTAATTGTTCATCATATTTGCTCTCTTGTCTTTACGCTTTACAACTTTATATCATTTAAAGATTTTGAGTGATTGGCGTGACCTGTTATTACCTCAACCACTCTTTGACTCCCTAATCCATCTACCAACTTTCTTCCTCTTATACTCATCTGTTGACGCTGCTCTAAAGCTGGTAGCAACTCAGCCACTGTATTCGTCAGTTGATGCACCGTCTGCTGGTGATACCATCCTAAACTGATCGTTATTCCCATTTTTCCTAATTGTTGCGCGATCGCGCTTTGATTCTCAGCCACTGTCAGAATAATACTCGGCAACCCCATAAACGCCAGTTCCCAATTGGTTGATCCCCCCGCCGCAACAGCCACATCTGCCCAAGCCATCAACTCTGGCATATTGGTCACGTTTCGTTTAAGCATCATGGGAAAGCAAGATTGTTTGGCCACATCTGCCAACTGCGAGTAATGGGGGTTACTTCCTCCCACCACAACCACCACCTCCAACCCCTCCACCTGCACAGCAGACAACGCTTGCATCACCTTGAGCGTAACATTTTCTGGATCGCCGCCCCCTAAACTCACCAAAATCTTGCGAGCCACTGGGGGACATTCTTGTTGCCATCCTTGCCATTGCCAAAATTCTCGTCTTAATAGAGCATAGCCTGTTCCCAATAACAACTGAGTCGTTGCTTCTCGATGGGGATATAGACCCTCGTGAGCCGAGAGATTTTGATTCAAGACCCAATCAGCACAATAGTAGTCTGCGTGTCCATAATCATCAATAAATAGCACCTTCAACCCTGCCGCTTTAAGCTGTTGTTGATAGTCTCCCCCAAATTGATAACCATCTACGACCACATAAGAGACTCCCAACTGTTGGGCTAAGGAAATAACAGCTTGGCTATCTTCTACACTCCCGGAACAAACTGATAACGAGTAAACTGCAATGCCCTCAATATCCAACCGAGTTTGTAATGTGCCGATATCCGTGGCAACTGCAAAAATCGCTTTTCCGGCTAATGCTTGCCACGCCTGAGCAAGAGCCAAACAGCGCATCAAGTGACCACTTCCCATCGCTGTCGATGCGTCCACTCGGAATAGCAGATTAGGTAACTGTTTGTATGTCATTGAGGAAAAGTCATTGGTTCAGACCCCAACATTGAACTCAATTCCAAGTTTTATACTGCATATTGCTTTTGTTCAATGTGAGCATTAATTGCTTGCCAGCTAGGATTGTTATTTAGTAACTCGATACAATCATTCATTGTGAAATGCTGTTTTTGCTCATAAATGGCTTCTAATATTTTTTTAATCAGTTTAAAGTCTTCTTTTGTATCCACTGTCCAGCGATGATAGCTGTAGTTTTCTTGAGCTATAACTGGCATTAAGCAAAATCGCTCAGGATTTTGTAGAAAAAAAGGAGTGACGTGTTCACGATCAGGATTTGCTGTTGCTTCTAAGTATGCTTGAGATAGATTGTCAAAGGAAAAAACTTCTGTATCCATCCCTCTAGGATATGTTCGCTTGAGACAATTAGAAGCATAGTCACATTGCGGTCGTTGATCCAAATAAAACTGAATAACCCGATCAACGATTTTCGGATCAATCAGTGGGCAGTCAGATGTTACTCGTACAACAACATCAGCTTGATATTTTTGCGCCGCTTCGTAATATCTCGCTAAAACGTCTGCTTCCGAACCTCGATAATACTTCACGCCCAAGCGATCGCATAATTCAACAATAGGATCATCTGTTGTATTAGTCGTTGTGGCGATAACTAATGCATCTGCTAGTTCTACACGCTGTAATCGCTCTATCTGATACTCTAGTAAAGGTTTTCCTAATACGGTTTTCAACACTTTACCGGGTAATCGTGTTGAAGTCATTCGTGCTTGGTCAATAATAACAGTTTTCATGCTTTCAACTCTTTAGAGTCTAATCCTCACAATAATGCATTCCGTATTGAGTCAACCACTCTTTCTTGCTCTATATCAGTTAACCCGTAATACAAAGGAATACTAATCGCCTCCCGATAGTATTGCTCTGCTTCTGGATAGTCCCCCCACTGAAACCCCAACTTTTGATAATAAGGCTGAGTATGAACAGGAATATAGTGAAGGTTGACCCCAATTTGAGCGTCTCGCAACGCTGCAAACACTTGCTGATGGCTCTTATTAATTTTGTCTAACTGAAGACGAATCACATATAAATGCCAACTCGAATTAGTATCAGGATATTGCCAAGGGAGTGTTAAGGGTAAATATTGCAATAGTTCGTTATACCGTTGTGCTAACACACGACGACGAGCCACAAACTTATCCAGTCGCTGCATTTGCGATGCTCCCAAAGCCGCCTGAATATCCGTCAGGCGATAATTCAAACCCAGTTCCAACTGTTGATAGTACCATCCCCCATGACTCGCTTCCGTCATTAAATCTTGTTCCCGTGTAATGCCATGGGTTCTTAACCGAATTAACTTCTGATACAGTTCCTCTTGATTCGTTAAAACCATCCCCCCTTCACCTGTCGTAATGATTTTCACAGGATGGAAACTAAACACCGCCAGATCAGAATACTCACAGCATCCCACAGGTTTCCCTTGATATCGCGCCCCGATCGCATGAGACGCATCCTCAATCACGCGAAACCCATACTGTCGCGCCAACTCAGCAATTCGCTCCATTTCACAAGACTGTCCGGCCAAATGAACCGGAACAACCACAGTGGGTAACTGACCCTGAGCTTGAGCCGTTTTGAGCTTGCTTTCTAGAGCCGCCACACTCAAGTTATAGGTTTTCGGATCAATATCAACAAAATCCACCTCTGCACCACAGTACCGTCCGCAGTTGGCCGAAGCCACAAACGTATTAGGAGAAGTCCAAAGTCTCTCCCCAGCCTTCAATTCCAGAGCTAAACAGGCAATATGTAACGCCGCCGTTGCACTGGATACCGCCACCGCATATTGAACCCCACAATAGTCAGCCACCGCCTGCTCAAAACGTTCAATTGCTGGCCCTTGAGTAATGCGATCGGACTTGAGTACCTCAACCATCGCCGCAATATCGGCTTCGGAAATATCTTGCTTACCGTAGGGGATAAAAGAAGTCATGTTGAGAAATCAGCATCTACTTTAGCTTGATTTAAAACACCTTTAATCACACTGACAATCTGTTCAACTTGATCTAGTGACAAAGTAGGAAAAAGCGGCAATCTCAACAAGCATTCTGAAACATTTATGGTATTTTCCATACTGCCATGACACCGACCATAATGCTGTCCAGCAGGAGAATTATGCAAAGGAACATAGTGAAATACAGAACTAATTCCATTCTTTTTTAAGTTTTCGATCAAGTTTGCCCGAGTTGGTAAATCTGATAAAAGAATGTAATACATATGAGCGTTATGCTGACAATCAAGAGGAACAACGGGACGACGTAATTTGCCAGCTTGTTCTAAAGGTTCTAGCAGTTGATGATAATAATGCCAAATTTTGAGACGACTGGAGATGATATTTTCAGCTTCTTCAAGTTGAGCATAGAGAAAAGCTGCGATCAATTCTCCTGGTAAATAACTAGATCCTTGTTCTATCCAAGTATATTTATCGACCTTCCCTCGGAAAAACTGGCTACGGTTTGTCCCTTTTTCTCGGATAATTTCCGCTTGTTCTGTAAAATGGGGATTATTGATTATTAAAGCCCCACCCTCCCCAGCGATAATATTCTTGGTTTCATGGAAGCTAAAGCAACTTAAGTCACCAAAACTACCCAGAGGTTTCCCTTTGTAGGATGCCATGAGTCCTTGAGCTGCATCTTCAATTAATAAGAGTTGATGTTTTGCTGCAATTTGTTGTAGAGTATCCATCTGACAACTAACTCCTGCATAATGTACAGGGACAATGGCCCGAGTCCGGTTTGTGATGGCCGCTTCAACTAAGGTTTCATCTAGGTTCTGGGTGTCGGATCGAATATCAATAAATACCGGAGCAGCTCCTCTAAGGACAAAAGCATTTGCTGTGGAAACAAAGGTATAGCTGGGCATAATCACTTCATCTCCAGGTTCTAAGTCAGCTAAAATAGCCGACATTTCTAAGGCAGCGGTGCAGGAGTGAGTCAGTAAGGCTTTATGGCATTTGGTTTTAGCTTCTAGCCATTGATGGCATTTTTTAGTATAGCTACCGTCCCCAGCGAGTTGCCCGATATGGTGAGCTTGGCTGATATACCAAAGCTCTTTACCTGTCATGTAGGGTTTGTTGAAAGGGATTTGGTTCATTAGGTTATTTTGGCTCTTCGGCACTTGGTGTGTAACCCCAATCAAAACTCAAGCCCAAAATTTGGACTTTGGACAAAAAGCTGGTTGCTACACCACCTGATTTAACGGTTTTACAGTGTCTTCAGGCGGCTTGAACACAGCTGGTTGGAGATATTCGGGGATTTGGGGCTTTAGCCTGGTTTCTCAAACTCCCGAATATCTCCCAATCACAGCCTTAGCTCACAACTCTGATGCATCAGAAGCAACGGTATGGCAAGGGTTTGACCAATTTTGCTTGCTTCGCAAGCCTCTAAGGTTTGTCCAAAGTCCAGCAAAATGCTTGCTGCGCAAGGGTTTTGGGTTTCTGAATAATTGATTGTGATGTAAAAATGCTGGAATCCATGCCAGAAGCAGGATTCAGTGATTTGTACCACACTAAGAGGCTGTTTGAAAAGTCCTGAGGAAGTATAAAAGCTCACACGGGATACGCTGAGAGTGAAACAACCAGCCCCGTGAGAGCCATGAGCAAAGAGTACACCAGCAATCTAAGGCGCGAAGAGTTCGAACTGATTGAACCACTCTTGCCAGCGGCGAAACCAGGCGGTCGCCCCCGGAGTGTCTGTCTGCACGCTGTGCTTAACGGCATCTTCTATCTGGTGGTGCAGGGCTGTAAATGGCGGGACTTACCGAGTGACTTTCCGGCTTGGCAAACCGTCTATACCTACTTCCGCAATTGGCGTGAGGATGGGACTTGGCAAGCCATACACGACCGTCTACGGGACTGGAATCGCGTGATGGCGGGGCGAGCCGCTAGCCCGTCCGAAGTGATTCTCGATTCCCAAAGTGTGCCAACCAGCACGATGGTGCATGAGGAGGTTGGCTACGACGCTCATAAAGCGACCAAAGGCCGTAAGCGCCATACCGTCGTCGATACCCTCGGTCTGGTGATGTGTGTCTTAGTGACGGCGGCGAGCGTCCAAGAACGCGAGGGCGGCAAACGGGTTCTGGCGAAATTACATCAGATGCGCGACCAGGTTCGCCGCCTTTATCTGGTTTGGGTGGATGGCGGCTATGACGGTCACCCCTTCCTGAGTTGGGTCATGGATACTCTGGGTTGGATTGTTCATGCGGTGCTCCGCCCGCAGGAGACCAAAGGTTTCGTCCTGCTCAAGAAGCGCTGGGTGGTTGAGCGCACTTTTGGCTGGTGGAACTGGTATCGCCGTCTCTCTCAAGATTATGAGTATCGGCCGGATAATTCTGAGGCGCTGATCTACATCGCTATGATCCGTATCATGGTCAGGCGGCTGGCATAATTTGCTACAACCCTTACCCTTTTCAAACAGCCTCTCATGATTCTAAACCCTGCATTATCCACTTTCGTTTGAAGCTCCTTGGCACGATAGCGACGGAAATGGTGAGCATAATCATCGACTGGACTCCACAGCCAAGGATGTTGAGGAACAGTAAGGATAATTCCTCCCCCCATTTGGAGGGCTTGATATACCTGCCTTAAAACATCCCAGTCTTGCTCTATATGCTCGAGAACGTCAAAAGCACCAATAATATCAAATTCCTCAATAAAAGGTATTTGCCGGGCATCCATTTGAAATAAAGTTGTTTTAGATAGGCGTTGGCTAGCAAGCTCTAATCCACTAGAAAAAATTTCGCTGCCTGAGCAACTCAGGTGAGGAAAGTTTTTTTCTATTCCTTGTAAAACAAAACCTGTTCCACAACCAATTTCCAAAAAATTTTTAGCTCTAGGAAAGTAGCGTTTTATAGCATAAATTATAAGATGATTTCGGGATCGAAACCAGAAATTCTTTGCCTCTAGCTTGGCAAGTATTGGGAATGCTAAGGCATCAAATCCTTTACTAGCAGCAGCAAGTTGCGGAGCAAAGCTCAGATGTCCCTCCAGGGATGGAGGTGTATAACCACAGGCAGGACAATGCCAGTTCGGTTGGTTAAAATGGTGGTGACATTGAGGACAAATTTTCATCTTTTGCTACCAATAATAATACCTAAAACAATCAAGGCTAGTCCGATAGATTTAGGGAGCGTAATGGATTCTTCAAAGAAGATAGCACTAAAAAACATCACTAAAACAAAAGCTAAACTCATAAATGGGTAGGCATAGCTGAGATCAAATTTTGTCATAGCAGCCATCCAACTAAGGGCAGCAAGAAATGCACTAACAAAGCCACTGATTACCCAAGGATTGAGCAAAAGTTTGGTTAGATATTGCAGTTTTCCTATATTCTCTTGAGGAAATGCTCCCGCGAGTTGGACTTGCCATTTGATTACAATTTGTCCGTAGACCGTAAATAGTATTGTGAAGAAAATATAAAGATAACTCATTCTTCATTTACTTGTACACTGGCATTTTCTTGGATAAGTTGCGCTTCTAGCTTCAGAAGATTTCGGGAACGTGCCTTAACTTTTTTTGCGGGATTACCTAGATAAATTGACCATTCTTCTGTTGATTTTCTTATGACAGATGCTGCTCCTATTGCTGTCCCTTCCCCTAAATTCGCCCCTGGAAATATCAAGCTTCCAGTCCCAACAATGCAGTGCTTTCCCAAAGTGACACTTTTTTTGATCTCTGACTTATATTTACTAGGAACTGTTGGATTTGTAAGAGTTTGACCACTGTAATCATCACTCTGTGTAAAAACATGACATCCATAGGCCAAACCAGAGAAGTCATGAAAAATTATCCCTTCTGATCCACCAGCAACATTGCAAAAAACTGCAATATGAACATATTTACCAATGAAAACTTTTCCAGATATAACACAAAAGTCATCTATTCTAGAGTTGTCGTGAATTTCTGTTAATTCAGGATTGTATATTGAACAGTTATTGCTGATTCTTACATTCTCACCCAAAAATTTAAAAGGTATTTTGGATAGCTCTGCCTTGGTTAAAAATGTCATAGTTTTCTTGTAAATGTTTTGTTCCTTACTAAATACAATGGTCTTTTCTTTGTTTCATCAAAGAGTCTACCCAAATAAACACCAATAATGCCCAAAATAAAAATAATAATTCCACCTAAAAAATACAATGATATAATCAAACTACTCCAGCCAGTTACAGAAGAGCCATATAACAAAGCTCTAACAGCAATATAAACACCATAAATAAATGAAAAAGTAGAAATCAAAAATCCCAACTTAATAGATAAGCGTAGGGGTTTATCTGAGTAAGCAATGATTGTATCAGTTGCTAGTTTCCACAGTTTGGTAAAAGTGTAAGCACTTTTTCCTTCAAAACGCTTTGCATGACCAACATCGATACTAGCTGTAGGAAATCCCATCCAATCTACTAATCCCCCAAAAAATCTAAGTTGTTCGCGCATTAGACAAAAATTTTCCACAACAGCACGAGACATGATGCGAAAATTTCCTACTTGAGCATCATATTGTAAACCGGCTAAATAGTTAAATATCTTATAAAAGAGCCACGAAGTAAGACGCTTGCGTAAAGTATCTTTTCGTTTACCTCTTCGGGCTAATACAATATCATAACCTTCTTGGGCTTTCGCATAGAGTTGAGGAATTTCTTCGGGTGAGTCTTGTAGGTCGCAATCCATGACCACAACCCAATCTCCATCACAATGATCTAGCCCTGCAGTTATCCCATAATGTTGACCAAAATTCCGACTAAATTGAATTCCTTTAACTCTTGGGTCAGCCTTGGCTAATTTAACAATAATATCCCAAGAGCGATCACCACTACAGTCCTCAACCAAAATAATTTCAAAATCTTGGCTAATCAGCTCTAAAGAACTTTCTAGACGTTTGCAAAGAACTTGTAAGCAGTTCTCAGCTTTATAAACGGGAATGACAACAGAAATATGAGGCATAATTATTCAATTAAGATTGGCAACGATACAACTCCTGCCTACTTTCAGATATTTTGTAAACTTGGCTAAATCCAAGTTTCTTAGCTTTAGTGCATAGTTCTTGCTGGGATAATTCTTGGTTTAGCGATTCACTGCCATAGTTCACCATACCATAATAGGAAGTAGGTGTACAATTTTCTAATCCACTACGAACCCCATTTAACAATGGCAATCCAGTCATAGCAGAAATTGCAAAGGGCTGAGCCCAGCAAACAGACCCAGTATTCTCGTCTGGTTGCCAAAAAGCTTCATAACTAGGTGCAATATACAATACTGTATTTTGATTAGTAGAATTTAACTCAAGGTTAAGCACTAACTGTTTGATCTTCCCCAACTCAGTTCGGTTTATGACTGTTTTCTTATCATAAATTTTTGGACTCATTAAGTTTTTGGTTCCCTCTCTAATTCCTATTACTCTTGAGTCAATTGTTCGATGGACATAAAAGTTATCTATTCTTGAGAAAAGTCCATAAGAATTACGTATTAAGGATAAATATCCTGATCTTAGATTGGTAATGAGTATTGCTATTAACACGATGTAAATAATTGTACGCTTTATATATTTCCATTGATTTTCAAGTAAATTTATTTTTTGTTGCTTTCGCTTTTTCCAATCAATAGTGACCACTATTGATTGGAATTGAGGGGTGTAAAAAAGATCAAGAACATGAGCTGCACAAATTACTGCGATCATCACCAATACAGGCATAATAAAATATGCAGCACCACTTAGAAGTGCAAACAAAAGACCTGGAACCTGTGAAGATACAAATGTAAAAATCAATACATACACTAGAGAATGTTGAAATAATTTATTTTTCGAATTACTTGTTAACCAAATAGCTAATACCAACCAAAAGAATACACGAACTTGTGCTAAAAAACTTTGTCTGTAAAAAGTTGGATAATAAAAAAAATGAAAAGGGAAGGGGAAACTTAAAGTATTTTGTTTAAAGATGTAAAGCGATAGACCCCCCAGCAGCATTATTGGGATAAGTTTAAATAGATAACGTTTTGGGTATTTCAAAACTTTAGGAATAAAAATACAGGCGCATAAATAAATGACCAACATTAAACCTGTTGACATTTTTGCTAGCCAACAAGCCGCGATTGCGGGGATAATAATTGCCCATTCCCAGGGTTTAATGACTCTCGTGATTCTTTGAGATAAAGAAAACTCTAACCAAGTTATACCTATAGGCACCATAGCTATAAATATTGGTAGTGAAAAAGCATAAGATTCACTAGCTAAGTAACTGGAAAACCCTGCACTCCCCAGCCAGATAAACCCAAAGGCAAACATAGTGATGTTTAAAACAGAAGCATGTCCATCAGAAAGATTATAAACAGTCAATATAATGACAAAGAACAATACTGGAAGTAAGGCGACTTGCTGCGTTATCGCCAATAATATTGGGGTATCACCCCCTAACATTAATGAATTCGCCGCAACCCATCGGTGGATTAGCACATGGTAAGTTAAGGGGACAACTCCATCTAATCCCGTTGAAGGGATACCAAAACGGGCAATCATATTAATAATTGCCGAATGAAAAAGAGTGTCTCTATGTAGTATATTTGCGTAAGCAGCAATATCTGAAAATAGGTGGGCATAGTTCATCCCATTGACAACCAGAAAATAGAAGCCTGCTAGAGCTATACCCGCAAAGAATATCCCGATTAATTCACAAATTGATTTAAAAATTTTCATCCGCCAGCAAGAGTAAGCTATTGCTCCAATTCCTGCAATAGCTACAGGTGGAAGTGACCAAACCCCTAGGGGAGCAATAGCAAAAGGTAACGACATGAATGCTAGTACACAGAGCGGAAGCACCCAGCGATTTTGCCAATAATGACTACTTAAGGCTACCAACCCAAAAAGCGTTAAGGGGTAGATAATAACTCCAGTAACTTGTCTAAAAACTTCAGCGTCTTCCTGACGAAAATACAAAAATAGCAATGCAACAACAACCGTGTAAGTTGTAAACAACAAAGCAATTTTAGTAATAACACTTGCGTAGTTAGATTGTTTGCCTTCACTCTTCATTCTTGAGAACCTCAACCACCGCCGCAATATCGGCTTCAGAAATATCTTGCTTACCGTAGGGAATAAAGGAAGTCATAGGGAGAAAGTAGCATCTACATGGTCTCGAATCAGTTGGCGTAACTCCTCCACCGTCAAAAACCGATCATTGTCACCGGAGTTATAACTCATCCCTGGTTTAACCGGACTCGCCCCTCGCGCTTCACAATACTCCTCCAGACAGTACTGACTACTTGCTGGCAGAATGGCATAATAGTCCCCACAATCCACCGTCGTAAAAGAATCGGAACTGGTGATCATTTCTTCATGAATCTTCTCACCCGGACGAATTCCCACTAGACGATGTTCGCAATGGGGGGCGATTGCTTCGGCCACATCAGTAATACGATAGGAGGGAATACGAGGAACAAAAATTTCCCCTCCCCAAGCATGATTCAATGCCCACAGCACAAGCTGAACGCCTTCCTCCAAAGTAATATTAAAACGAGTCATCCTGGGATCGGTGATCGGTAAAATACCCTCCTCCCGTTTCTTTAAAAAAAACGGGATCACTGAACCCCGTGACCCCATCACATTCCCATAGCGAACCACACTAAACTGAATATCTCTCCCCCCTCGAATATTATTGGCGGCAATAAACAGCTTATCGGAACATAACTTAGTTGCCCCATAAAGATTAACCGGAGCTGCCGCCTTATCCGTCGAGAGAGCTACCACTCGTTTCACCTGCATATCTAAAGCCGCTTGAATAACATTCTCTGCACCTAATACATTGGTTCGGATACATTCCATCGGGTTATATTCGGCAGTAGGCACTTGCTTGAGCGCAGCCGCATGAACCACAATATCCACTCTTTCACAAGCCCGTCGGAGGCGATCTGAGTCCCGCACATCCCCAATAAAATAACGTAACCCCGGATAGTCCTGAGCAGAGAACAGTTGAGACATCTCAAACTGTTTTAATTCATCCCGTGAATAAATCACCAACCGTTTAATTTTTGGAAAACGCTCTAAAACAGTAGCGACAAACTGTTTCCCAAAAGACCCCGTTCCCCCTGTAATTAAAAGAGAACTCTCTTCACTAATCACCATGAATTATACAGTCAACCTCACTGATAAAATTACGCTTTAAGTGATGACCTTAGCCATACGTTGAAAGGCTTCATTGCGATCGCGCAACTCCTCATACGTCCCCTGATCCACTATCTTACCTCGCTCCATAAAATAAAGGCGATCGCAATTCTTCACCGTCGTCAACCGATGAGCAATCATAATCAACGTTTTTTCCCCACTCAACTGCTCCACCGCCTCCATCACCCCTGCCTCCGTCTCATTATCCAACGCAGCCGTCGCCTCATCCATCACCAACACCTGGGGATTATGATACAACGCCCGCGCAATCCCCACACGCTGACGCTGCCCCCCAGACAGCCTCACCCCCCGTTCTCCCACCACCGTATCCAAACCCTCCGGCAACCGTTCCACCAACTCCAACAGTTGAGCGGAGCGAACCGCCGCCCAAACTTGTTCCTCAACAATCTCCGTCTCTGGAATCCCAAACGCAATATTCCCCCGCAACGTATCATCACAGAGATAAATACTTTGAGGAATATAACCAATTTGCCGTTGCCACCCTCTCACCCCTTGTTGAATATCCATCCCATCCACTGACACTCGTCCGGTAGTGGGAGTTAATAAACCCAAAATAATATCCACTAGCGTCGTCTTCCCCGCCCCAGAACTTCCCACAAACCCCACTGAAGTTCCTTTGGGGATTTCGAGAGAAACCTCTCTCAGCACCACTTCCTCAGCATTAGGGTAGTGATAACACACTTTCTCCAAACTCAATCGCTTCTCAAGGCTAGGAATTACACCGTCTTCAACAGTGAGTAAACTTTTCTCTTCCTCCAAAACCCTAAACTCATAAGCTAAGACATCCAAAGCATGACCCCCAAAACGCATCTTGTTCAGACTACTCACAACCCGATTGATAGAAGGCATTAATCGAAACGCCGCAGCAGCAAACAAAGAAATCGTCTGTAAAATCTCTCCAGAGGTGTCCTGTAAAGCAGCAACAATCGCAACCACTAATAAACCAACCACCGCCAAAGTTTCAAAATATAGCCTTGGCAGTTGCTGAATTGTCTGTAAAAATTGTTGCGACTTGACCAATTCAGCACGATAAATACTATGGCGTTCTAGAAAAAATTGCTCTCTACCGAGCGTCTTCGTTTCCTTAATCCCTCCTAACCCTTGACTAATTTGCTGAATCACTTGCCCTGAGCTATATTGTCGAGCTTGTCCAGCTTGATAGAGTTTTTGCTGAAAAAAGTGGTAAAAACTGAATGCAGCTAGAGTTAGTGCCGTAGCAGCGACTAGAGAGGCAATGGGTTTTAATGTTACCAGCAAAATCACCAACCCTGTAAGAACTGTTAATTCGGTCACTAACAGAACTAACGGGATTAGCACTTGCATCAAAAGCTGATTTATCTCTTGGATAAGATTGCGAATTAAAACAGCAGTATTACGTTGAAGATGGAAAGTATAGGAAGCCCCTAAATATCCATCAAGTAACTTGTCTGCTAACTTTTTTTGCTTGTTAAAAATAAACTTATATTGCAGATAATACATTACTGCAACGTACAAGTTTTTCACAAGATAAATAGCTAGATAAATGAAACAAATAATAATTAAAAAGTTAGTCGGGGCAGGTGAACCCAACGTGGTATACAGAAAATTAAGGATTGGTTGTTCTGTTAAAAGGTCAGGTTGACTAATCAAAGAAATGAAGGGGAGGACAAAGCCTATTCCGAACATTTCTAAGAGACTACCAATCAATAAAAGGACAAATAAGCCAACAACTTGTAACTTCTCACGACGCTCAAGTAAATAAGATAAATTTTTCAGAATATCGCGCATAAGTTAGGAGAAAACCTCACAAGTTTTTAATATTATAATCAACGATGAAGCGAAATTATGCGGTTCTACTGAACTGGTTATGTAAAAATGATAGTGAGCCTTGGGTTTGAACCCAAGGCTCAGAGCTAAAACCCGTTTTAACGGGTTAATTTAATACATTCGATAGAGCCTTAGATGAGATCAGACCGGGAAACGCAATCCTTATTACACTCTACTCAGGAAACCAATTTTCGTCTAACACAATATCTAGCGATGCGATCGCACGTTCTGGAAAAGTAGAAAGCGGCAATCCTAATTTCTAGGACGCGATCGCTCTCGCATCTTGATAAGATTGCTCAAATCTCTCGACGAATTCGCCCAGCAAGGATTAAATAGCGACCATTCATAGAGGTTTCCCTTCGGTCAAAATCACCTGCCGCAAGGACGCTTGACAGTGGTCTAACCGGACTAAATCCACTTTAAACGCTGGAGATAAATCTTGTAACTGAGCAACCGCCGTAAAAAACACTTCTGAGGGTAAATCACTGACGGCCAGATCAATATCTGAAGTGAGGTGAAAGCGATCGCGCACTACGGCTGAACCAAATAAAATTACTTCTTGCACATGATACTGTTCTCTTAACCAAGCAGCCCCTTGCTGGGCGACTTGCTGGGCCTGTCGCCAACGTTGGTCAGTCTGAGCAATTTCTTGCTGCTTTCGCTGTTGAGCCGTGGCACGATAACTGTTCATAGGGTTTCCGTTCATCCGTTCATAAGTGAGCCTTGGGTTCAAACCCAAGGCTCAGAGCTAAAACCCGTTTAAACGGGTTAATTTAATAGATTCGATAGAGCCTTAGATGAGATCAGACCGGGAAACGCAATCCTCATTAACCACTCTACTCAGGAAACCAACTTTCGTCTAACACTTACTCTAGTGGTGCGATCGCACATTCCGGAAGTATATAAAGACGGAGTTGAGAATACTTGGAAGCCAGTTTGTGACCCTCTGGATAACAGCATTAAATCGCTGTTCAAGAAACTGGGATTGTCTGCTAATTGTCTAGAACAATATTGACAGCCATCGCTTTTACTGTTGCTCCAACCACTCCTCTAACTCAGCCAGACTGGAAAAATCCAATAACGCTTCCGCTAACGCTTCCAACTGTTCTAGCGAAAGTTGCCGAATTTGCTGCTCTTGCCTTGCCCCCAACTCGCCAAAACGACGGCTTAACAAGCGTAAGACTAATTGAACTTCTCCTTCTTGTCGCCCTTCTTGTCGTCCCTCTTGCGCTCCCTCAGCGTAAACCTCTTGATAAAACCGAGTTTGTTTGATGTCTATCTCTGTAAATCCCAACATCTTTACTGCCGCTCCAACCACTCCTCTAACTCAGCCAGACTGGAAAAATCCAATAACGCTTCCGCTAACGCTTCCAACTGTTCTAGCGAAAGTTGCCGAATTTGCTGCTCTTGCCTTGCCCCCAATTGGCCAAAACGACGGCTTAACAACCGTAAGACTAATTGGACTTCTCCTTCTTGTCGTCCTTCTTGCGCTCCCTCAGCGTAAACCTCTTGATAAAACCGGGTTTGTTTGATGTCTATCTCTGTAAATCCCAACATCTCTTGAATCTCCTCCGGACTTAAATTGGGTATCTTATACACTATGATAGTCTCAACTAAATCTAAGATTTGTCTTCGCGTTAGCCCCTCTTCAATCTCTTGTTTTGTTTGTGACACTAATGCCTTCCCTCGCTGAATGGCTTCCTCTTGCGAATCCATCACTAACTGCACCAAGGACAACCCAATACTATCGGGATTCTTAGCTAATTCATCTAAATAAATCCGACTCGTTCGTTGCTCTAGTAATTCTTGGTAATGCTGGGTTTCTCCAATATCAACCTGCCGACTGGGATAAATCACCACCGCTTGCCAAGGGTGACGGGGTTTATACTGACGGAGATATAAGAAAATCTCTGTAAATAAACGACTGTAGAATTCTCTTTCCCCCGAAAACTGCACTTCTACGAAGAAAATTGGCGATGTTTCGGCCTGCTTTGGGGGCGCAAAGACTCCATCTAAGCGAAAGGCGGTTTGTTTTAACTCGACGGAGTTAAACTGATAGCCTTCACTCTGAGGAACTGAGACTCCTATCAGTTCAAATAACAGAGGGGGAAAGTTCTGAAAAAGGCGGTAAAACAGACTATCTGTGTTCACAAGAGGACTTAGCTGACTTTTTCCACCAACTGACTACTCAATCGCGATCGCACGTCTCTCCTTTAGGTTTTCCTTCTACTCAGGTAGCCAAGTTTCGTCTAATACTGTCTCTAAGGGGGCGATCGCAGATTCTGGAAAAGCCGAAAGCGGTAATCCTGATTTTTGGGATGCGATCGCTCTTGCGTCTTATTCTTCTAACTCTTCATTGGGTAGCCAGTTTTCATCTAGCACCTTTTCTAAGGGAGCGATCGCGTTTTCCGGAAATGTCTCTAAAGAGAGTTGAGAATGCTTGGCAGCTAGTTTACGACCATCTTGATAACAGCGTTGCGATCGCTGTTCAAGATGCGGTTTCAAACTGGGACTGTCTTCTAATTGTCTGAGGATTTGTAGCCTAAAATTATTGATTTCTCTTTCCCAATGCCCACGATTCCTTTCTTTTTCGAGTTGCCAATATTGGCAAATCAATAAATATTCAAAAAGTCGGATCAATAAACTTTCTATTGTCCGCTTCTCTCGTTTACTCAAATCTAAAACTTCATCAATTAAATTTTCCCAATCCAGAGAATTTAGCTCTCTTTGTTTAAGAGATTTAACGGTTTCCAAAACCCAAAGATGATAATCTTTTTCATATAATTGCTTTAAGTCTTCCCGTAATGTCTTACTCATTTTTCGCTCTCCCAAATCCCCTACCTCCAAATATAACTATTCAAGGTAGCCAGTTTTCATCTAATACCTTTTCTAACTCAGCAAGGGGAGTTTCAGGAAACGTCTCAAGAGATAACTGAGTTTTATCTGCCACAATTTTGCGAGCATCTTGATAACAGTCATGGAAAATATCTACAAGATGACGCTTTAAGCTAGGACTAGCTTTTAATTCTCGCTGGATTTGAATCCGAAAATTTCTAATCTCTCCTTGCCAATGGCCTTGATTTCTTTCTCGTTCCGAGTTCCAATATTGGAGTTTGAGCAGATGTTCAAAAAGTCGGGTTAGTAAACTTTCTAGCTTCCGTTTTTCCCGCCGACTCAAATCTAAAATCTCATCAATCAACTCTTCTAGATCAAGCGCAGCAAAGTCTTGTTCCTTGAGCTTTTTTACCGTGTCTAAAACCCAAAGATTATAATCTGTCTCGTAGAGTTTTTGATTGGTCTGTTGTAATTGCTTGGCCATTTTTGCTCGCTTGTCATTTCGCCCCATTTCGGGAATTGCTCAAACCTGCGATCGCGTATGGCTTCCCCTTTTTTAAGGAGGACGGTAGAGGAAGCGTCTAGTCAACCTGAATGCTTACAACAGTTTTTCATTCTACTCAGGAAGCCAGTTTTCATCTAAAACCTGCTCTAAAGACGCGATCGCCTTTTCAGGAAAAGCATCTAACGGAAGCTGCGACCGATCACTGACGATTTCTTTGGCATCTTCATAACATTCCTCGAAAACGCCCTGTAAATAATTTCTCAGACTAGGACTATCCTCTAACTCATCTCGAATTTGTTTCCGAAAATTTCGGATTTCCCCTTGCCAATGAAACTGATTTCTCTCCACCTCACTTTCCCAGTAACTCAGTTTCAGTAAATGCTCAAATAAATTCCTTAACAAGCTTTTAACTTTCTTCTTACTACGCCGACTCAAGTCTAAAATTTCATCAATCAACTCTTCTAGATCAAGCGCAGCAAAGTCTCTCTCTTTGAGCTTTTTTACCGTATCTAAAACCCAAAGATTATAATCTGTCTCGTAGAGTTTTTGATTGGTCTGTTGTAATTGCTTGGCCATTGTTGCTCCCTTGTCATTCCGCCCCATTTCGGGAATTGCTCAAAACTGCGATCGCGCTACTCCACCCCCCGTAACCAAGCCTGCAACTCCGCCACCGTCGTAAAATCCAACAACGCCTCCGCCAAATCTTCCAACTGAGCGACAGTTAACCCTCGAATTCGTTCACTCAACCCCATATCCAGTTCTCCAAAACGGCGACTGAGTTGACGTATAACCAACGCAACCGCTTCCTCTTGTTTTCCTTCACCGTAAACATCCTGATACAGGACACTCAACAGAAAACTGTTGAATTAGGCCAAGTCCATAATACGTTCCCATACCGCGACTCCTCTTTCTAAGCGTGATTCGCTAACCAAGTCTCTAATTCTTCGACCGTCGAGAAATCCAGTAAAGCCTCAGCCAAGGCTTCCAGTTGTTCCAGAGACAGTCGCCGAATGTGCTGTTGTTGAGCCTCGTTTAATGCTCCCAGGCGACGAGTTAATTGGCGCAAGACTAATTGCACTTCTCCCTGTTGCAATCCCTGTTGCAATCCCTGTTGCAATCCCTGTTGCAATCCCTGTTGCAATCCCTGTTGCAATCCCTGTTGCAATCCCTGTTGCATACCTTCTTGTAAACCCTCTTGTAAAATCTGTTGATACCAAGGGGACTCTCTTAAAACCACCATATCCCACCTCATGATCTCTTGTACTACTGGTAGTTCTAACACAAAGGAGGCAAAAAAGGAGAGCAACGGCTCTAAGTCTCTTAACTGTTCATCTTCTCTCAGTTCCCTGACCGCTTCTCGGACGACTGTTTCTTCTCCCCCTCCTCTCAAAACCGGGACAAAGGGATATAAACTACGAAGATTTTGTGCAAATACTGTCTCTACCTCTACTTCCCACAGGTTAATCACTCGATAGTCCTGATAGGCTTGGATGCCTTGAAAATTGGATTCATAACGAGTTGGAATTCTGGGGTTGATGGCATGGGGCAGAATATTCACGAGGACGGGGTAAACCGGGAGTTGATATTTTTCCTCAACCAAAGCGATATAAGCTCGCATCCGACGGGGAACTTTGCCGTTATAGCGCAGTTGGAGTTCGTTGAGGAGTAAAAACTCTCCGGTATCAGGACTGCTGACTTTTAAGAGAATGTCGTTTTCTCGACTCACCCATTGTAAGTCAGAGTTAATCATTTCTCGGAAGGTGAGATCGGGCATTTGGGTGAGCCATTGCGCCCAACTTTCTGGAGCTAGACTGATGAGACGCTTGCCCCCAATATCTGCGGGTTGAGTCATGGTAAGTCAGGTAAAAAACTGGGTTCTAAAATTTCTGCGATCGCAAAGGGACAAGACTCAGGAAACACCGTCTCGGGCAGCCCCGTTTCTCGACTCGCATCCCGCACCGCTTTCGGATCAATAATCGTTTTTTAGATTGCTGTTCATTGCTTTTTGGGTTCATCCCAACCTTTGAGAAGGTCGTATCATTCTGAGCGATTTTCCGGCTCTGGCCAAAAATCCTCACTCATCACCTGCTCCAAGGAAAACGGACACTGCTCAGGAAATTGCTCATCGGGTAAATCAGTCTCGACAATCGCTAAATCCCGCGCTTGATCCCAACTTTCCTCCATTGCTTCCTCTAAACGCGATCGCAGTCCCGGATTTCGTTGCAGGAGTTTAGCAATTGCTTTTCGCTGCACCCGAATCGTGGCTCGCCAACTGTTCGTTCGTTTCCAGTGTTGCACTTGCCATTTGAGGAGATGAGCGATCAACTGCATTAAACGAGATTCTAGTTGGTCGTAGTGACGCTTCCCCAAATCCTCCAATTCCTCGACCAAATGCACTAAGTCCAACTGATTAAATTGCTTTTGACTTAATAAATTGGCCTGCTGTTGAATCCAAGTATAAAAATCTTTTTCATAGAGCGATTGGTTCATCGTCTTCTCATGTCCTCGTCAGGACACCCCATCCAACTCCTCTTCGACTCAGTTGCGACCAAATTGCTTTTTCCCCTTATTCCGGGACTCCCGTCGGGTAAATTCTCCCACGGACGGGTTGCCATGGGGATCAGTTACCCCACTCGCTTGCTTCCATAACTCTGGGGGGGCAGGCGTAATCTTATACTCGCGATCGCCCACTTTATGAACATGATACCAGCGTGTTTCCTCACACTCTGGACACCAAAACGCCTCTAACCATTCCCCCACTAAAGGCACTGCCGTTCGTGTCGCCACTAACAGTAACGCTGCTAACCGATTAATGCCGCGCGATCGCAATTGACCCGCCGACTCAGTATAAAGGGAATACTTTTTGCTGACACTATCTAAATAACAGCCATGATACGGGCAATAAATTGCCCTCCGTTTAGACCGTTTCCGATTTCGGACACACCTCTTCTGCACTTCCACCTCCGTTTACATTACCTCGTGTTCAGTGAATTGCCTGATAGCTGAGGTCAGAAGGCTGCGGTGAAGGGACTGAGATCGTGAAGACCGTCGAAGCCCACTTCTAAAAAAGAAAAGAATATTTGGTTATTTCGTACCATACACCATCATTAGATTTTTGTGTTTACTTTCAGCCAGTAAAGCCGAAAATTTTTTCTGATGGCTAGGGTTAACCTCTGGCGAATGTCTCCAATCGCTTGGCAGCGTACGGGGACAGCAATGGTTAGGATAACAGGTTTCCTTGTCTGTGACAACAGGAAGGGAAACAGCCTCCTGTCCTCAAAACCCACTCGCCCACGGGACGGTTCACCAAAGGGAGAAGTTCCGTCACGGGACGGTTCACCAAAGGGAGAAGTTCCGTAGCCCAACCCAAAAATACTGATTTTTTCCAAATCATATAACATCAAAATCTCCGAAAAATCGGGTAAAGTTAGCTTCGTCAAGGTTTCCCAAGTTGGTTAATCTAGCCACACTTCCTTACCTCTCTACGGATGTTTAATGACCAGACAAAGAGCCTAAAACTAGCTACGCATTTTAG
>NZ_JAQMSD010000123.1 GCF_028330525.1 Spirulina sp. CS-785/01 | reverse complement strand
TCAACCCAAGGCTAAGAGCTAAAACCCGTTGAAAACGGGTTGAGAATATAATAAACATCTTTTAAAATCTGGTGATTCTGTTATTAAATAGGAAATAAATTTAAATACGCCTTGGGTTGAAACCCAAGGCTAAGAGCTAAAACCCGTTGAAAACGGGTTGAGAATATAATAAACATCTTTTAAAATCTGGTGATTCTGTTATTAAATAGGAAATAAGCTGGTTTAGGTCTTACTACGAACAGATCAACTATGTCTGGATGCTTATGATGACTGATGACTGATGACTGATTACTGTAATGACTGGGTGAGCCAATCTTGGATTAACTGGGGTAAGGGTTCTCGGTTGCGGGTTTCTCCATTAATACAAACGTGGCGTGTCATGGCGGTGGCAATGGGTTTTAGGGTGTCTTCGCCTAAAAAGAGGCGATAGGTGATTTTAAATTCGGTTTCCTTTTCTGACTGGGGGATGAGTTCAATGATAATGCGATCGCCCGCAAAAAGAGGGCGAAAAAACTTCCCAGAAGTCTCCACCAGAGGCAGTGCTATCCCTTGGGGGGCAACCAACTGTTGTACATTGACTCCAAACTCCAGTAACGACTCCTCATAGGCTTCATGGCAAAATTGGAGAAATTGCGTAAAGTACACAACCCCCGCCGCATCGGTATCTCGCAGCCGGATGGTGCGTTCATAAACAAAACTCATGAAAATCTTTGCGGAAATTTAATATTATCTTGCGTAATTTTACAGCTAAGGGCTTTTTAAGTATTGTAGTTTAGAGTTAGAGACTAATCTCTTAATGAAAACGGACTCACCTATAGACGGAAGTTACGTCTTGGGGAAGAAATTGCCGTTTGTGTCATTTCAAAGACTGACATAATCTGTATCCCCAAAATTTTCTTTCGCTACTATGATAATTGTTACTGTATCTTTACCTTTAGTTACATTTACCGGATTCGATGGTCACATCTCAACTCCTATTGCCTAAAGACGGTCAAACTGCCTCAACCCTGCGGTGCATCGAATTTGCCTCGGATAGCGCGATCGCGTGTTGTGGGGTAGAAATGACCTATCAACAGGGGGAACAAAGTATCCCCGTCCTCAAAGGCATTGATCTCGCCATTAAAGAGGGCAATGTTCAGTTATTAATGGGGCCATCGGGATCAGGGAAAACTACCCTCTTATCTATTTTGGCCGGACTACTCACCCCTAGTAAAGGGCGAGTGTATCTATTGGGCCAAGAGATCACCCGGATGTCCCGTCGTCAGTTAACCCGCTTCCGTTTACACAATATTGGTTTTATTTTCCAAGGGTTTAACTTGTTTCCTGCTCTCACTGCCTTGGAAAACGTCGAATTAGCCCTGAAAATGAAAGGAATGTCTGGGGGCCCGAAACGGTCAAAAGAAGCCGGGATTTTGCTGGAGAAAGTGGGCTTAGGCCATAAACGGGACTCCCATCCACGGGACTTGTCCGGGGGACAACAGCAACGGGTGGCTATTGCTAGGGCCTTAGCGGGAAAACCAAAATTAATTATGGCCGATGAACCCACCGCGGCCTTAGATTCTCAGAGTGGTCATCTGGTGATAGAATTACTGCGATCGCTGGCTAAAGAAGAAGGGGTGACAGTAGTCATGGTGACACACGATCCCCGCATTCAAGATGTCGCAGATAATATCACCTATTTAGAAGACGGCATTTTAATGCGTGAACCGCAGTGGATAATGGATAGTTAATAATTTAAGGCTTGAACAAAGAACGAAGAACAAATAACAAATAACAAAAAATGCTCTCCCTCCGTCACCTCTCAAAGTCCTTTGGTTCTCGGCACGTCTTAGAGGATGTAAATTTTGAGGTGGAGACGGGGGAAATTTATGGCATATTAGGGCCCAATGGGGCCGGGAAAACCACTACCATTAACTTGATCTGTCATTTGCTTAACCCAGATGAGGGGTCTATTTATCTGAATGCTCAACCTCTCACAAATAGGAATAAAACCCTAGTTGGGGTTGCTCCTCAAGCTAACTTACTTTATAAACATCTAACTTGTTGGGAAAACTTGCGCTTTTTTGCTCAACTGTATGGGTT
Organism: Spirulina sp. CS-785/01; assembly: GCF_028330525.1. GTDB lineage: Bacteria > Cyanobacteriota > Cyanobacteriia > Cyanobacteriales > Spirulinaceae > JAQMSD01. Next base: position 6,359 of record NZ_JAQMSD010000123.1, on the reverse strand, counting down.
GAGTCCTCAACAACAACAGCAACAGTGCCAATATTGTCTTCAGGCCGTAAAATTAAGCGATCGCGCTCATAGTCTCGTCTCGCAACTGAGTGGAGGGATGCAACGACGGTTAAATCTTGCGATCGCACTCCTCCATCTCCCCAAACTCCTCATCCTCGATGAACCTACCAGCGGCCTCGACATCGAAACCCGTTATGATCTCTGGCAACTCATTCGTCAGTTAAACCAAGAAGGGATCACCATTTTACTCAGTACCCACCTCCTGGATGAAGCGGAAAAACTTTGCGATCGTCTTGGTATCTTACAACAGGGGAAACTCATCGCCGAAGGGAGTATAGAACAACTCCGAGACTATATTAACGCCCAAGAAATCGTTACCCTGCGCACCCCCCAAGAACAAAACGCCATCCAACGGGCCAAAGAACTGGGGTTCTCTCATCGCTATTATGGGGGAGAATTAGCCTTTTGGTTGCCCCAACCCTACGAGTTAAGCGAAATTCTCGATTTCTTCCATAATATCCCCCTAGAGTCCGTCTCCCGTGAACCTGTAAAGTTAGAGCATATTTATCTAGAAATTACGCAACAAAAAACCATTAACAATTAAGGGTTAAATTAATGGTAGGTTGGGTGAAGCGTAGCGTAACCCAACATCCTCTATTCACACTGTCACCAAGGCTTGCAACACCTGTAAAACCTGTTCTGCTTGGGCAAGATAAAGTAAACTTAATTTCGGGAAAACACGATAACTCTTAGGTTCACCCCCTTGGAGTTGGACAAATTGATAGTCAATTCCATTTGTTACCAGTCCCCAGATTGTATTTTGGTGAGTTAACCCGGTACTCCCATAGGTAAGGAGTTGGGGAAGTCCTGCTGAAGTATCAATGGCAGCATTTTTCGTTTCGATCAGCAAAATCCAAAAATTCGGGAGGTTGGGAGTGCGACTCAAGGCCAAAATATCCATACGTCCTCGAATGACAATATCTTGATCTTCGAGGTAAATTTCTGCAATTTTTTCCTCTAAAAGAATCTCAATTTCAGGAGTATAAAAACCCGCTAACCACAGGAGAGGAGAGACTAGAAGTAGTTTCACTTGACCTTCGAGGAGGCGGCCACTGAGATAATAACTTTCTGCGAGATGCTGTAAATTGTGGAGAGCTTCAGTTTGGGTGAGGGGTTCGAGGGTTAAATATTGACTGAGATCAGGCACAAAGTTGGCCTGCATTTGCAAGTCTTGTTGAACTTGCTTCAGTGTCAGTTGATGAGCATCCAGAATTTGGGACATCGGAGGAGACGGTTGGGGTTATTTTTAGTTTACAAGGCAAGCTGAGAAACCGGGTTTCTGTATCCTACTTTGAATGTTTACGGTCATTTGACCCAAGACACCCGGTTTCTAACCCTACAGCAATGCCGCTATGAACCCCAACAAGATTAGGCAAAACTTGAGAATCCTGTATCGGGGGGAATATCTTGAATGCGGCCTTGGCCTATTGCTTTCACCGCTTCTGCGAGGGAAATATCCCCCGTATATAAGGCACGGCCAATAATCACCCCAGTGACTCCCAAGGGTTGCAGACTGAGTAAACTGAGTAAGTCGGTGAGAGAACTTACCCCTCCTGACGCAATAACGGGAATATCAATGGATTTGGCCATTTCCCGCAATGCGTCCATGTTGGGTCCTTGCATGGTGCCATCTCGGTGAATATCAGTGTAAATGATGGCGGATGCACCTGCTTGGGCCATTTGTTGGGCTAAGTCGGTGGCCTCGATGGTAGAGGTTTCTAACCAGCCTCTGGTGGCGACTTTACCATTGCGGGCATCAATACCGATGATAATGCGATCGCGGAATTCCTGACACAGTTCTTTGACTTCTTCAGGCTTTTCTACCGCAATGGTCCCCAGAATCCCATGTTGTACCCCCAAGGCCAACAGTTGAGCAATACTTTCCCGGTTGCGGAGTCCTCCCCCCACTTCTACAGGGATTGAAAGTGCCTCCACAATAGCTTCAATGGCTTTTAAATTGACCGGATGGCCTTGTTTTGCCCCATCCAAGTCCACTAAATGCAGTTTACTGGCCCCGGCGGCCTCCCATTGTCGGGCAACTTCTACCGGGTTATCGCTAAATACTTGTGATTGTTCGTAGTCTCCTTGATACAGACGCACACAGCGTCCATCAAGCAGATCAATTGCTGGGATAACGTCCATATTTTTGTTGTTTGTTGTTTATTGTTTGTTCTTGGTGAAAAAGGGAATAGGGAACTCCGGAACAGGGAATAATATATTTTTGTTTTCCCCATCTCCCCCATCTCCTGACTCCCGACTCCCGACTCCCGACTCCCGACTCCCATCACCTAATTTACTCCTCTCCAGCATGATAGGAACTCCGCACCAAAGGTGCAGAACGGACATGGGAGAATCCGAGAGAACGGGCAATTTCGCCTAATTCGGTGAATTCTTCGGGAGTCCAGTATTTTTCCACTGGGAGATGGGCTAAAGAGGGGCGCATATATTGACCGATGGTAATGCGATCGCAATCTACCGCCCGCAAATCTTCCATCGTGTGAATAATCTCATCTTTCGTTTCCCCTAAGCCCAACATTAAGCCAGATTTCGTCAAAATATTCGGGTTTAACGCCTTCACATACCGCAGCACATACAAAGAGCGATCATACTTCGCCCCCCGTCGCACTGGATTCTGTAACCGTTCCACCGTTTCCAGATTATGATTGTAACAAGCAGGTTCAGCCCCCACCACCGTGGCAATTCGCTCCTGTTGGGCAGGTAAACCCCCCTGGCCCCAAAAATCCGGGGTTAACACCTCAATTTGCGTCTGGGGAGTGCGACGACGAATCGCTTCCATCGCGGCGACAAACTGATTGGCACCTCCATCGGCTAAATCATCCCGGGCCACTGCCGTTAAGACAACATATTTTAAGCCCAATAACTGCACCGACTCCGCCACTTTTTCCGCTTCATCGGGATCAAGAGGCATGGGCGCATGACCTTTATCAACTTGACAAAACGCACAGGAGCGTGTACAAGTTGGCCCCATCAATAAAAACGTTGCGGTTTTATTGGCATAACATTCTCCCCGGTTCGGACAACGCCCTTCTTCGCAAATGGTGTGGATGTTACGCTGCTTAATAATTCGTTGTACTGTTGAGATTTCGCTGGCCTTACCAATGGGACGACGTAACCAGGACGGCATATTCGTCAATTCCGCAGTGAGACGTTCGCGTTTTGTGGTTTCTAAAGAAGATGGCATTTTGGCAAAAGAGAAAGCTACACCTAAAATTAAATTGTAAATGGGAAGGGTAAAATAAAGAGTGACAAGTTAGTTGCTGTCGGAGATTCTCCCGTCCATTCTAAGGTAAGTTAATTTACATCCGTTTTCAGTTCGCCTCTAAGGAGTCAGTCAATTGTGGCAAGTCAAAAAATCTTGGTGATCGATGACAGCCGAGTTATCCGACGAATGGTCAAGGATATGTTACCTGCGAATGTCGAAATCGTAGAAGCTAAAGATGGAGTGGAAGGACTCGACAAAATTCGCAATGGCCATCCTAATCTCATTATGCTAGATTTCCTCCTCCCCAAAAAGAGTGGGTGGGAAGTCTATCAGGAAGTGCAAAAAGACCCCAAATTGCGGTTTATCCCCCTGATGCTCATGTCAGGGCGGAAGGAGGAAGTTACCGAAAAACTTCCTGAACCGTTCCAATATTTCGCCTTTGTGGAAAAGCCCTTTGAGAAAAAACAACTGGTTGGGGCCATCAAAGATGCGATGCAAAAGGCGCAGAAGAAGAAAAAGGAACAGCCCCAAGGTAGCCCGGCGGCGGCGGCGGCAGCCCCAGCCCAAGATACTGCAGGGGGCGGAGGGGGAGGAGCATCCACCGCAGAAGTGGAAGCCCTCAAGAAACAAGTGGCGCAAATGCAGACGGAAATTAATGGCCTCAAGAAGCAAATGGGACAGTTGGTGAAGTTTATTAAGCAAAAACTGAAATAAACGCCAGTTTAAGGGGAGAGAGGGGCAGTTTTAGGCCCTTGGCGAGAAAACCTGTGTGATCAGTGAGGCATAGCTTAGAAGTGCGATCGCGTTTATCTTTAACTCCTGAGAGAACCCTCACCTAGGCGTGACGGGATGAATTAGGAGGCGGTAACTTGACAGAAAACCCACGATAATTGAATCCGTTGCGGTGGGCAGTCGTAACTCTAAAACGCTTCCTTCTCTGAAGCTAATTCTGAGATGAGAAGAATCCCTCGTTTTTAATGAGGGAGTATGTCAAAATACTGTTACCTTTGTTTACATTCCACTCGTGAGTCCTATGAATTCTGATCCCTTGGTTTTACCAGCCATCAGTACCGCGATTTTGATTACCACCTTTTTTGCCATTGCATTAGGGTTTATCTTCAAAGATATGCTAGAGTACCAAGTCGCCCGTTGGGATGCGTACCGAGACACTCAAGACACTATCGAATATAAAAACCCCCATCTCATCGCTGCTTATCTCGGTTTAACAGTATTTTTAACCCTGTTTGTGGGGGAATGCCTCTCGGTGTTTGAAATTGGGCGACTCCTCTCGGCGGTTTTAGCGGTTGTGGTGGTTATCCCCACCTCTCTCCTTATCTGGTTTCAATTGGGGGAAATGCTTAAACTCTTAGTTTCTGGGGGATCAGAAGCTATTGATATTGATTCCTATTGGGCCGGGCAAGAAGTTAAAAAGTAATGGGTAATTAATTGGTTGTTTGTTGTTTGTTGTTTGTTCTTCCCCATCTCCCCCATCTTCCCCATCTCCCCCATCTTCCCCATCTCTCAACTATCCCCCAAGTTTAATTGCTTCGAGGGAATGAATCCTTAATAATGAACAGTAAGAGACTAGACAAACTTGAGATAAATCTTCCTAAACTCCTATGCAAACGCTGGACACTCCCCAAGTAAGTACCACCCCGGCATTGACGGATACCACCATTCATCGCCGTAAAACCCGTCCCGTTCGGGTCGGAAATGTCACCATTGGGGGAGGGGCCCCGGTGGTGGTGCAATCGATGATTAATGAAGATACTTTAGATGTAGAGGGGTCTGTGGCGGCCATTCGCCGCTTACACGAAATTGGCTGTGAAATTGTGCGGGTCACAGTTCCCAGTATGGCCCATGGGAAAGCTCTCTCTCAAATTCGAGAAAAATTAGAAGCCACTTATCAACCTGTTCCCCTGGTGGCGGATGTTCACCATAATGGCTTAAAAATTGCCCTAGAGGTGGCCAAGCACGTGGATAAAGTGCGGATTAACCCAGGGTTGTATGTGTTTGAAAAGCCAAAAAGCGATCGCACCGAATACACCGAAGCCGAATTTAATGAAATTGGCGCGAAAATCCGTGAAACCTTAGAACCCCTAGTGGTGTCCTTACGAGATCAGGGCAAAGCCATGCGTATTGGGGTGAACCACGGATCACTGGCCGAACGAATGCTCTTTACCTACGGAGACACCCCAGAAGGGATGGTGGAATCGGCCTTAGAATTTATCCGCATTTGTGAATCCCTCGATTATAAAAACTTAGTGATTTCCCTCAAAGCCTCCAGAGTCCCCGTGATGTTGGCGGCCTATCGGTTAATGGTTCAACGGATGGATGAGTTAGGCATGGACTATCCTCTCCATTTAGGGGTGACAGAGGCCGGAGATGGAGAATATGGCCGCATTAAATCCACGGTGGGGATTGGAACATTATTAGCGGAGGGCATTGGCGACACCATTCGAGTGTCCCTCACTGAGTCCCCAGAGAAGGAAATCCCGGTCTGTTACAGCATTTTACAATCTTTGGGACTGCGGAAGACCATGGTGGAATATGTGGCTTGTCCGTCCTGTGGTCGTACTTTATTTAATCTCGAAGATGTCCTCCACGAAGTCCGCGAGGCCACTAAACATTTAGCGGGGTTAGATATTGCGGTGATGGGTTGTATTGTGAATGGCCCAGGGGAAATGGCTGATGCGGATTATGGGTATGTGGGCAAACAACCTGGCTATATTTCCCTTTATCGAGGCCGAGAGGAGATTAAGAAAGTCCCCGAAGCGCAAGGGGTAGAGGAGTTGATTAATTTAATTAAGGCCGATGGCCGTTGGGTTGATCCCCAGTAAGGTTGATTTCTGGGTTTTAAAGGGGATTCAGGGGCGCACAGTCGCGCCCCTTTGCCCGTTACTCAGTAAATCCCATTATGATATTTTAACTATTATTTATCTTTCTTCCAAAAGAAGACCCTCGCCTCCGGCGACGGGATGAATTTTGGGCAGAAGCTGAAGATAACCCTTCAAGATTAACTTGATGTTTTTTGTGCTAATTGTGGTAGCATAAAGCCATGTTCATCATCGAGTAC
>NZ_JAQMSD010000122.1 GCF_028330525.1 Spirulina sp. CS-785/01 | reverse complement strand
GGTTATGAGGGGAGGTGGGGGAGGTGGGGGAGATGGGGGAGATGGGAGTCGGGAGTCGGGAGATGGGGGAGATGGGAGTCGGGAGTCGGGAGATGAGGGAGATAGGGAAAACAAAAATATATTATTCCCGATTCCCGATTCCCTGTTCCCGATTCCCTGTTCCCTTTTTCACAAAGAACCAACAACCAAGACCCCATTTGATACAATCAAGTCAAATTTTATGAAAGATTGTCCCAACGTGGTGCTGAAGCCGCTAATTAATTATTGTGTGAGGTTAAGTTAATATGAAAAAACTATGGTTTACGAGTCGGTCTACCACTGCCGCACTTTGTCTGGTGGGAATTTTCGCTCATACGGCCCACGCTCTAGAGGCCGGGTTACGTAACTCGAATCATTCCCCACAACCCGGCAGTGTATCAGACGAGACTGCAACCCGATCTGACTTCTCCAACCCAGACTTAGATCCAGAGAACACCCCCACCCCTGAAAACAGTCCCACAACCGGGGAATTTAGCCCCGTTGAACCCTCCACCACCACCACTTGGAATCAAACCCTCTCTCTCCCCCCCGACACCCCTCAATCGCGCAGCGAGTACCCTGAAGATGACCCGGTGTTTCAAGCGGTGTTAGAACCGGATAAAAACTCAGCACAACGGGAAGCGGTGACGAATTTATCCTCCGAGGAATTAATTCGGGATGAACGGAGTTTGCACGAATTGGTGAACCCCGATAGAGAAGAACAGCAAGCGAGAACCGCAGGACTCCCCCCAGAGGAACTTCCCGCAGTTCGACAGGTGGAGCAACAAGAACTATCTCGTCGTCTGCAAGCTGCGAGAGCGCAACAGGGCGTAACCCCAGACACCCCCATGTTACGGCGACTGGAGGCGGATTTAAACCAATTACGACAAGAAGCCGATCGCATTGCCGCCCAAAATAATAAACCCCTACCGACTCCCGATTTAGGGGTAATCGAAAACCAACCCCAACCCCCCGCAGTCGCAGAACCAACCCCAGACCAAGAATTAGAAGCTGCGATCGCAGCCTGGGAAGCCGAACTAACCGCCTCACAACCCACCCCCTTAAACCCAGTCGTCGTCCAATTAAACGCTCAATTATTCAGTCAAGACTTAACCCAACTAGGCATTAAAACCTTTGAAACTCATTTAGCCACAACCCCCAAACCATTACAGTCCTTGTTTACAGAGCCAACCCCCGACACTCCCCCAGAACTACAACCCATTACCCAAATCAGCACAGGCTTCGAGTCCCTATTACAATCTTGGCAGATGGCCGTCGCCCCCATTACCCCAGAACATGATCCCCAAATCATGTTAAACCCCGCATTCTTAGAGTTTATTGATCTTGAACAACCCCTAGAACCCCAATTTGTCAACCCCTTTGCCTTTGGTTTCTCCAAATCCCCCCTTTTCTCCTAAGTCGGTTTTGCTGAAGACGGGTGAAACGAGAATTGCCTAAAATTAGCTGAAAGCCTCATTCTGATTTGAGTTTCTGACCTTTTTTTAGGCCAACTTCCCCCTTGATCCTTCCTAGTTTGTGAGCTTGTCTTTCAGGTAGTGTGCGCGGAGCGCAAACCACTGCCCTCTGCCCTCTGCCTTAGGATGCTATTTACTGATTACTAATTAGGGCTTGCTGATTACTGGTTACTGATTATGCTGGTTCTATCGGATTATGAAATTCACGAACAAATCCATGAGAGTAATCTCTCAAGAGTCTATCGCGGACAGCAATTGTCTGAGAAAAGACCCGTTGTTCTAAAATATCTCAAATCTGAGTATCCCACCCCAACCGAATTAAGTCGTTACCGCAAAGAATACGAAATTCTTCAACTCCTCCAACAACAGGGGAGAGCAGGGATAATCAACGCCTATCACCTCGAATCCTACCAAAATAGCCTCATCCTCATTTTAGAAGACTTTGGGGGGCAATCCCTCAAAGATTGGCTCACAGAACAAGGGAAACCCTACACCCTCTCAGACTTTTTCACCGTAGCCCTTTCCATCACCGACGCGCTCGGCCAAATTCACAACAGTAATATTATTCATAAAGACCTCAACCCTAGCAATATTGTTTATAATCCCCAAACCCAACAACTAAAAATCCTTGACTTTGGCATTTCCTCCATTCTCAGTCGAGAAAACCCCACCCTCCGTAACCTGAACCTCCTCGAAGGGACACTCCCCTATCTCTCCCCGGAACAAACAGGCCGCATGAACCGTTCTCTCGACTATCGCACAGATTTTTATTCCCTCGGTGTCACCTTTTATGAACTTCTCACCGGAAAATTGCCTTTTCAAAGTCGAGACTCCCTAGAATTAGTCCATTGTCACTTAGCCAAAACCCCCTCCCCCCTCACCGAAACCACCCAAGGGGCCATCCCCCCAGGACTTTCGGAGATTATCCAAAAATTACTGGCTAAAACCGCCGAAAACCGCTATCAAAGCGCGTGGGGACTGAAAGCGGACTTACAATACTGTCAACGACAACTCACCGAAACTGGAACAATTGCCCCTTTTCCTCTGGGGCGGTATGATGTATCGGGTAAGTTCCACATTCCCGAAAAGCTCTACGGACGGGATGAGGAACGAGACACCCTGCTGAGAGCGTTTGAAGCGGTGGCTGCCAATGAGGATGGTACAGCGAGTCCCTTGATGCTGGTGTCGGGATATTCGGGGATTGGGAAATCTTCTCTGGTTCAAGAATTATATAAACCCATTACGGCCAAGCGGGGGTATTTTATTTCTGGGAAATTTGACCAATTCCAGCGTAATATTCCCTATTCGGCCCTAGTCCACGCCTTTACCAGTTTAGTCCGTCAACTGCTCACCGAACCTCAAGAGATTTTACAGAATTGGCGTAATAAGCTCCTCACTGCATTAGGCAATAACGGACAAATTATTATCGAAGTCATTCCCGAAATTGAACTCATTATCGGGCCTCAACCCCCCGTTGCTCAATTAGACTCCGCAGAAGCGCAAAACCGCTTTAATTTAGTCTTTCAAAACTTTATCCAAGTCTTTTGTTCCCCCGAACATCCCCTGGTCTTATTCCTCGATGACTTACAATGGGCTGACTCGGCAACCCTGAAACTCCTCGAATTAATTTTAACCAACGCTGACACCCACTATTTATTCCTCATCGGGGCCTATCGAGATAATGAAGTCTCCTCTGGTCATTCCTTAGCCATTACTCTCGACCAACTCAAAGCATTAGGGGTTAATCTTCAGGAAATAACCCTCACTCCCTTAACCTGCCAAGATGTTGGGGAAATGTTAGCCGATACCTTCCAGCATTCCCCGGAAACCCTCCAAGACTTAACCGCACTCATTACCCAAAAAACTGGAGGGAATCCCTTTTTTATTGGGGAATTCTTAAAAACCCTTTATCAAGAAAACTTACTGCAATTTGACCTAACTGATACTGTCCCCCAATGGCGTTGGGATATCCAGCAAATTGAAGGGATGGAAATGACCGATAATGTGGTGGAATTAATGATTCAAAAACTACAAAAATTATCGAGTCAAACTTGGGAAACTTTGCGCTTGGCCGCTTGTATTGGCTCAACCTTTGATTTACCCCTCCTAACTCAAATTACCCAGAAATCAAATCAAGCGATTTTTGCGGATTTAAAGTTAGCCATAGATGAAGGTTTTATTTTACCTTTAACGGAATTTGAAGAAGATATTATTGTTTCCCATTATCGGTTTGAACATGACCGCATCCAACAAGCATCCTACGAATTAATTGAACGTCAAGATAAACAAAATTTACATTTACAAATTGGGCGTTTACTTCGCCAAGACACCCCTGATATTGAAACATCAGAGCAGTTATTTACCATTGTTGATCATTTAGATATTGGCTTAGATCAAGTTACCGATGAGAGCGAAAAATTAGAGATTGCCAACTTAAATTATCAAGCAGGAATTCGTGCTAAAGCAGCGACTGCTTATGAGTCAGCCGTTGAATATTTAGAAATTGCCCTGCGACTTTGGCAACCGGAAGAAGTATTTGGGGATACGGAATACGAAAAAACGTTAAATTTGTATATTGAAATTATTGAGGCCCTCTATCTCAATACCTATTATACCAGAGCATTGCAATTAATTGAAATTGCTTTAAATAAAATTAAAACCCCTCAAGACCAACTTAAAATTCACAAAATACTCATCGGCATCTATACTGCAAAAAATGAATTAGAAACTGCGTTAGAAACGGGCTTAAACTTTCTCCAGAAACTGGGAATCTCCTTGGGGGAAGCTCCCCCAGAAAACTTAGATATAGAAACGCTGCGTAACTTGCCGGAAAATCGGGATCAATTCCATTTAAACATCCTCCGGTTAATCCTGCAATTAGTGACTGTCAGTATTATTATTAATCCGAGTCTATATCCCCGTTTCATATACAGTAATTTGCAATTATGTTTACAGTATGGGAATTCCATTTATGCAGCATTAACCTATGCTCAATATGGGGTATTCATTGGCTTTTATCAAGGGCAACGGGAAAAACGGTATCAACTGGGGGGTTTAGCTTTGGAATTGGCAAAACGGTTTCCAGCGAATGCCATTGCCAGTCGAATTTTTGTAGTGTGCTATGATCTTATTAACCCTTGGAAACGCCCCATCCGAGAAACCATTCAAGCTATTCCGGAGAATCTTAATTGTTGCTTAGAAAATGGCGAAATTGAATTTGGAGCTTATACTGCCGGAAATTATTATTGTTATCTCTTTTTAGCGGGCTATCCCCTCAACGAGGTACTAAAAAAATATCAGGACTATTGGCCGCTCTTACAAAAGTTAGAACAACCCATCGCCCTCGCTTATACCAAGAATTGGCATAAAGTTGTCACCCTCTTTCATGGCCAAGAGGAAACCTGGAGTCAGTTTCAAGAGGAATTTTCCGAGGAGACAGAGGAATTTCGCCATTGGCAAGAGCAAAAAGTCTATAGTCAACTCCATCACTTCTTTTTAGCGAAAACCTTATTAAGTTATTATTTGGGAGATTATGAAGGGGCAATAATCAATGCTCAACAAACCCAAGAATATGAACTCTTTAACCTCCACCCCATGGGATCATTGCGTATCCCCTATCATTCCTTAGCTCTTTTAGCGCGATATCCCCACGTTTCCCCAGAGGAGCAAGAAACCTATCTGAAACAAGTCGAAACCAATCAACACCTTCAACAGCAACGAGTCGAACATGGGCCAGACAACTTTCAACACCAGTATGCCCTAGTAGAAGCGGAAAAAGCCAGGGTATTGGGCAACTGGCCCCAGGCCACAGACTGGTATGAGCAGGCCATTCAAGAGGCCCATCAACAGCAATATCTTTATGAAGAAGCCTTAGCCTATGAATTGGCTGCCCAATTTTATCTCAGTCGTAACCAAGAAAAAATTGCCCAAACCTATTTTCGGGAAGCCCATTACCTCTACAGTAAATGGCAGGGATGGGCAAAGGTGGAAGACTTAGAAAACCGTTATTCTCGTTATTTGCCGACTAAGACGACTTTAGGGGGGGGAGTCGAAAAATCTCTCCCCCTCTCCGATAGTAGTAATTCTGACTCCCAAGCGGGGGAAGCGTTGGATTTAGCGACGGTTTTAAAGGCTTCCCAGACGATTTCCCAAGAAATTGCCTTGGACCGGGTATTACGGCATTTAATGATCATTTTGATTCAAAATACCGGGGCCCAGTTGGGGTATTTACTTTTGGAAACCGAGGGAGAATGGTTTATTGAAGCCACCGGGACCGTATTGGAGAGTGAAATTGAGGTGTTACAGTCGCGGCCTGTGCAAGAGGCTCTCCCAGAGTCGTTGCTGTATTATGTGACGCGGACTCAAGAAAGTGTGGTGTTGGATGATGCACGGGAGGCGGAAAATTATAATCAAGACCCCTATATTCGCCAAAATCAGCCTTTGTCGCTGTTGTGTACGCCGTTAATTAACCAGGGGAAACTGAGTGCGATTATTTATTTAGAGAATAATTTAACTACGGGAGCGTTTACGCGCGATCGCTTGGAAGTCATTAACATTCTCTCAGCCCAAGCCGCCATCTCCATCGAAAATGCCCGCCTCTATGCCGATTTAGAGCATTATAACCATACTCTAGAACAACGGGTGGCAGAACGCACCCAGGAACTCTCCCAAGCCCTTGAAAACCTGAAAACCACCCAGAAACAACTGGTCGAATCTGAGAAAATGGCCGCCTTGGGGGGATTGGTGGCCGGGGTTGCCCATGAAATTAACACCCCCATTGGTATCGGAGTCACCGCCGCCTCTGTCTTGGCCGAAAAAGCCACCAGTTTCTTTGAACTGTATAAAACTGGCAAAATGAAACGCTCTCAGTTAGAGCAATTCCTCGATGTGGCCATGCAGAGTAGTAGCATGGTTTTGGGGAATTTAAATCGGGCGGCGGAATTGATTCAGAGTTTTAAACAGGTGGCCGTTGATCAGTCCAGTGAAGCCCAACGGGCTTTTCAATTAAAAGCCTATTTGGAAGAAATTCTGATTCCCTTGCGGCCTCGTCTGAAACGGACGAAACATACTGTTGAAATTTACGGGGATGAGGAGTTGACGCTGAATACTTTTCCTGGGGTGTTATCGCAAATTGTCACCAATTTGGTGATGAATTCCCTCACTCATGCTTTTAAGTCCGAGGAGTCGGGGTGTATGCGGTTTGACTTTCAAATTGAGGAGAATCACATTACGCTAAAATACTCAGATAACGGTCAAGGGATTGAAGCCCAACATTTAAAGCATATTTTTGAACCTTTCTACACCACGAAGCGTGGCCAAGGGGGAACTGGACTAGGTTTGCATCTTGTTTATAATTTAGTAACCCAAAAATTACAAGGCACGATTAACTGTTATAGCCGGATGAATGAAGGGACAACATTTATTATTAAATTACCTGATCACCTCTTAGGCATATAAGATGTCACGTCTTACTGCTCTCATACCGATGAACCGTCAGCACCCTCAACCTTTGGTTAATTCAGAACCTCGAACTCTTATGACTCCCAGTGGTCAGGAGTATCAACCGGAAATGGAATCTATTCAAGACGAGGAGGAAATTCTTGTTCTAGAGGAGGAGGAGGAGGAGGAGAAGACAGTTTCGTCCTCCTTTAGAAAAAGCTCTACAAAAAGCCAATGCTGAATTACATAGGATTGCTCATTTAGATGGGTTAACGCAAGTGGCCAATCGTCGCCATTTTAATCAATGTTTGCAGCAACAATGGCAGAATTGTTTAAAGTCTCAGCAAGGGTTAGCTTTGATTTTATTAGATGTCGATTATTTTAAATTGTATAATGATCATTATGGGCATTTAGCCGGAGATGACGGCTTACAACGCATTGCCCAAGGCATTCAGCAAGGGGTTGAGGCGGTAGAGGGGCTAGTCGCTCGCTATGGGGGGGAAGAATTTGCTGTTATTTTACCCCGGCTTTCTTTAGAGGAAGCCATTACCGTAGCAAAATTAATTCAACGTGCGATCGCAGCCCAAAATCTCCCCCATACGCCCTCCCCCATCAGTCAATTAATTACCCTCAGTATCGGCCTAGCCAGCCAAATTCCCACCCCAGAAACCACCCCCGATCAATTAATCCAAAATGCCGATCAATCGCTCTATGAAGCCAAACGCTTAGGTCGTAATCAAATTTGCTACGAATCTTGATAGAGTAGGAAAGGACAGGCAGTTGATCTCATGGTCGTCTAATGTAATCCGAGGAAAGAGCTTCATGTCACAGAATTTACCCCACCAACCCACTAGAAACTGGGGAAATGAACGATCAATCCCTGGGGAAAATATTGAGGAAGCAGAAACGCAAGAAGGGGAAACGCAAGAAGGGGAAACGCAAGAAGGGGAAACGCAAGAAGGGGAAGAAGTCATCTTTGCCGATGAAGAAGATGATGATGACGTAATTTTTGCTGATGAAGACGATAATATTTTTGCGCGAGACGAGGAAAATAATAGCGAAAAATGGAAAATCCTCATCGTGGATGATGAAGCAGAAATTCACAGCGTAACTCAACTGGCCTTAACAGGATTTACCTTTGAAGGGAAACCCTTAAAATTTTTCTGCGCCTACTCTGGAGAAGAAGCCAAAGCAATTATTCGAGATCATCCCGATATCGCCCTCATTCTCCTCGATGTGATTATGGAAACCGACGAAGCCGGGTTAGATGTAGTGCGCTACATTAGGGATGACTTGAAAAACGTGATTGTGCGGATTATTCTACGGACCGGCCAACCCGGCCAAGTGTTAGAAGATGTGGTGATTTTAAATTACGACATTAACGACTATAAAACCAAAACCGAACTCACCACCCAAAAACTATTTACGGCCTTAGTCACGGCCATTCGCTCCTATAAGGCATTATGCCACCTAGAAGCCAGTCGCCAAGAACTCGCCCAAATTGCCGCGGCCTCCTCTCGGTTTGTCCCCCGGCAATTCTTACAACTCCTCAATAAGCGCAGTATCATTGATGTGGAATTGGGGGATAGTGTCCAGCAAGAAATGTCAGTTCTCTTTGCAGACATCCGCGACTTTACCCCCTTGTCAGAACAGATGACTCCCCAAGAGAACTTTCAGTTTATTAATGCTTTTTTGCAATGTATGGAACCTGCCATTAGTGAAAATCAGGGGTTTATTGATAAATATATCGGGGATGCGATTATGGCCTTATTTCCAGGGGCCGCAGAAAACGCCGTTGATGCGGGAATTTCGATGATCACTCGTCTGGTGCAACATAATCAGAATAGTATTCTCAAGCAACATCCCCATATTCAAATTGGCATTGGGATTAATACGGGGGATTTAATGTTAGGGACCGTGGGGGGGAATTCCCGTATGGAGGGAACAGTCATTAGTGATGCGGTGAATGTGGCCTCACGGGTGGAGAATTTGACGAAAATTTATGGGGTTTCGTTGCTCATTACGGAAGAAACTTATCTGCGACTGAAAGAGCGCGATCGCTATGCGGTAAGACGCATTGGCAGAGTCTTAGTCAAAGGCAAATCAAAACTGGTGACAGTGCATGAAGTATTTGATGCTGATCCTGAACCGTTAAAACAGAAAAAATTAGCCATAAAAGAGCAATTTCAACAAGCCTTAACCGATTTTGATCAAGCCGAGTTTGAACAAGCCAAAGCGGGGTTTAAGACCTGTTTAGAGCAATGTTCCGATGATCCCGTTGCACAAGTTTATTTAAGACAATGTGAAACGGGGATTGATCATGATAATTAGTTGTTTTTTCTTTATGGTTTGTTCTTGGTTATTTGTTGGAGAAACCGGGTTTCTATCTAAGGTTATCTTGTTGAGTCTAACGGGTACACAGAAACCCGGTTTCTTTGCTTCAATTCCCAATTTTCATTATTCCTTATCCAATTAAAAAATGAACCTATTTCAATCATTTTTTAATAGTCGCTTTTGGTCATTAGTTATCAAAGAGACTCGCCAAATCCTGAAAAATAAACAATTAGTCATCTTGCTAATTATTCCCCCCACCATTCAACTCCTTGCCCTAGGGTTTGCCCTCAGTCCTGACGTAAACCAACTAAGTTTAGGAGTAACGGACTACGCTCAAACCTACCAGAGTCGGGAATTAGTCGCCGCTTTAACTGAAAATGATCTCTTTACCGTTCAAACAACGACTTTAAATGAAAAATACCTAGTGCAACAAGTTCGTACAGGCAATGTTAGCACCGGGTTAATTATTCCCCCTGATTTTAATACCAATTTAACCGCCGGAAAAACCGCCCAAATTCAAGTTTTTATTGATGCAGTCGATGCCAACACCGCAGGGATTGCCAATGGCTATCTTCAGCAAATTTTAGCCCAGTATAATCGCACCTTAAATAATCGTGTGATGTCGCCTCCCATTGAACCCCAAGTGCGGTTTCTCTACAATCCTGGGTTAATTAGTAGTTGGTTCTTTGTACCGGGGGTAATGGGGTTAGTGCTTACTCTCACAGGGACCTTAATTTCTTCTGTCACCGTTATTCGAGAAAAAGACGTAGGAACATTAGAACAACTGTTAATGACTCCTGCTGCGGGGTGGGAGATATTATTGGCAAAAATTGTCCCGTTGTTTGTCCTTTTAATGGGGGATGTCTTACTGGCCGCGAGTTTAGGCCGGGTGGTGTTTGCGTTACCCTTTCGGGGGAATTTTTGGCTGTATTGGGGGTTATCGGGGATTTATGTGGTGGTTTGTATTGGGTTGGGGATTCTCCTGGCCACCATTTCTCGCACCCAGCAACAGGTGGTGTTAACCTCGTTTTTCTTCAATGTACCTTTAATTCAATTATCGGGTGCGATCGCGCCAATTGAAAGTATGCCCACCGTTTTCCGTACCCTCTCCTGGTTTAACCCCCTCCGTCACTACGTCACCATCCTCCGCAACCTCATCTTAAAAGGGGTGGGGATAGAGGTAGTTTATCCCAATGTCCTCTTTTTACTCGTCTTTGCCACCCTCCTACTCAGCCTCAGCATCAACCGTTTCCGGGATCAGTTGGAATAGTTTTGGTAATGGGTAATTGGTAATGGGTAACTGGTTGTTTGTGAACAAGGGAACAGGGAACAGTAAACTCCGGAACAGTAAACTCCGGAACAGGGAACTCCGGAACTGGGAATAGGGAACAGGGAACAGTTGGTTCTCCTCCATCTCCTCTATCTCCCCCATCTCCCCCAACTCCCATTTCCCGACCCACCTAGCCTATAAACCAGAACAGTATCACACCGCCTCAAATTGATCTGTATGGGAGATTACTGGGAGACCTTGCATTTTACAAACAAATATTTAGTTATATTACAAGACAGACGATTAATTAAAAAAGAATAAGTAAAGCGCAAATTTCTAAGAGAAAGTGCCATGATCGAAAGTGAAGTTCAAGGACAGGAGTCCAACTCACTCACCCTCAAATTAATCAACTTAATCAACAATTAACTTGTTTTTCTAGCATTAACGACCAGAAAAACAACCGCACCGTTTTTTATCTACCGTATGGATTAAGGGGAGGAAACAATCACCACAAAGTTTCAAAAAGTACACATCTCTCACCCGTAAATACAAAAGTTAGCGTAACAGAATGACCAGCGCAAGTTCGTTGCCTTCCCATACTGGCCCTGAAACCGAACTGCGCTGCGAGATCAAATTGTCCAAGCAAGGAATAGATTATGAGTACCAAAACCTTTGCAACCCTAGATGGTAACGAAGCCGTTGCTCGCGTTGCCTATAAACTAAACGAAGTTATTGCCATTTACCCCATCACCCCGGCATCTCCCATGGGAGAATGGGCTGATGCGTGGATGAGCGAAGGCCGTCCAAACCTCTGGGGAAGCGTACCCTCCGTCGTCGAAATGCAAGCCGAAGGAGGGGCAGCCGGAGCAGTTCATGGCGCACTACAAACGGGATCATTAACCACCACTTTCACAGCCTCACAAGGGCTGTTATTAATGATCCCCAACCTCTACAAAATCGCCGGGGAACTCAGTCCTTGCGTGATCCACGTTGCCGCCCGTTCTGTGGCTGCTCAAGCCCTCTCCATTTTTGGGGATCACAGTGACGTAATGGCCGCCCGGGCCACTGGGTTTGGCCTGCTCTGCTCGGCCTCGGTCCAAGAAGCCCACGATCTTGCCCTAATTGCTCATGCGGCCAGTTTAGAAAGCCGTGTTCCCTTCATTCACTACTTCGACGGTTTCCGCACCTCCCATGAAGTGCAAAAAATTGAACTCCTCGAAGAAAGTAACATCCGGGACATGATCGAGGATGACTGGGTATTTGGCCATCGCTCTCGCGGCTTAACCCCAGATCGTCCCGTCTTGCGCGGTACGGCACAAAACCCCGATGTTTTCTTCCAAGCACGAGAAAGCGTCAACCCCTTCTATGATGACTGTCCGGCCATGGTAGAACGGGCGATGGATAAATTTGCAGAGTTAACCGGACGCAAGTATGAACCATTCCAATATGTGGGCGCACCGGATGCAGAACGGGTGATTGTCCTGATGGGATCAGGCTGTGAAGCTGCCCATGAAGCGGTGGAATATTTGCAAGGGCAAGGGGAAAAAGTCGGGGTAATCAAAGTCCGTCTCTATCGTCCTTTTGTGGCGGAGAAATTCGTGGAAGCGTTACCGGATACCGTTAAAGCCATTGCGGCCTTAGACCGCACCAAAGAACCCGGTAGCGCAGGTGAACCCCTTTATCAAGATGTTCTCACGGCAGTGCAAGAGGTTAATTTCAGTAACAATACTGAACTGAAAGCCAAACTGCAAAACCTCACTTCTGTAGTGGGGGGACGCTATGGGTTATCCTCTAAAGAGTTTAACCCGGCTATGATTAAGGGCATTTTTGATAATTTAGCCCAAGATCAACCCAAAAATCACTTTACGGTAGGCATTCAAGACGACTTAACCCAAACCTCTTTACCCTGGGATGTGAACTTTGACACTGAACCGGATAATGTGGTGCGGGCGATGTTCTACGGGTTAGGGTCCGATGGGACTGTTGGCGCGAATAAGAACACCATTAAAATTATCGGGGGAGAAACCGAGAATCGCGCCCAAGGGTATTTTGTTTACGACTCCAAGAAATCTGGGGCGGTTACGGTGTCTCACTTGCGCTTTGGCCCTAATGTGATTCGCAGTACCTATTTGATTAACCAGGCGAATTTTGTGGGCTGTCACCAGTGGACGTTCTTGGAAAAACTAGACGTTCTCAAGTCGGCGGCGCAGGGGTCCACCTTCCTGTTAAATAGTCCCTACGGGCCTGATGAGGTGTGGGAACAATTGCCTCTGGAGGTGCAAGAACAGATTATCCGCAAGGGGTTGAAGTTCTATGTGATTAATGCTTCTAAAGTGGCGCGAGAAAGCGGTATGGGGGGACGCATTAACACGGTGATGCAGACTTGTTTCTTTGCCTTGGCGGGGGTGTTGCCACGGGAGGAAGCGATCGCGCAAATTAAAAAAGCCATTGAAAAAACCTACGGCAAAAAAGGCCAAGCCGTGGTGGAAATGAACCTACAAGCCGTAGATAACGCCCTCGACAACCTCTTTGAAGTCAACGTTGGCGAAGCCAACTCCAACAAACACCGTCTCCCCGCCATTCCCGACCAGGCCCCCGATTTTGTGCGCAATATAGAAGGGAAAATGCTGGTGAAAGAAGGGGATGACTTACCCGTGAGTGTCCTCCCCTGTGACGGGACTTATCCCACCGACACCGCTAAATGGGAGAAACGCAACGTCGCCCAATTTATCCCCACCTGGGACCCGGATGTGTGTGTCCAGTGCGGCAAGTGCATCATGGTCTGTCCCCACGCCGTCATTCGCGGCAAAATGTACGAACCCGACCAACTGCAAAACGCCCCGGATACCTTTAAATCGGCTGATCCACGGGATAAAAGTTTTTCGGGCAAAAAATTCACCATCCAAGTCTCCCCCGAAGATTGTACAGGCTGCGGGATTTGTGTGGATGTTTGCCCCGCGAAAAACAAATCTCAACCCTCCCGGAAGGCGTTGAATATGGAAGACCAACCGCCGTTACGAGTACCGGAACGGGAAAATTGGGATTTCTTCTTGAATTTACCCAAAGCCAACCGGACGGAGTTAAAACTCGGTCAAATTCGCCAACAACAACTCCAAGACCCCTTGTTTGAGTTCTCTGGGGCTTGTGCCGGGTGTGGGGAAACCCCTTATCTTAAATTAGTGTCGCAGTTATTCGGCGATCGCATGGTCATCGCCAACGCCACCGGATGCTCCTCCATCTACGGCGGCAACCTCCCCACCACCCCCTGGGCCCAAAATGACCAAGGCCGCGGGCCCGCCTGGTCCAACTCCCTCTTTGAAGATAACGCTGAATTTGGCTTTGGTTTCCGCGTCTCCCTCGACAAACACAGCCAAATGGCCCTAGAGTTACTGCAACAACTCAGTGGGGAATTAGGCGATAATTTTGTCTCACAACTGCTCAACAACCCACAGGGAGACGAAGCCGATATTGCCGAACAACGGGAACAAGTCGAACAACTGAAACAGCGTTTACAAGGGATGGACTCTCCCACCGCGAAACAGTTACTTTCCCTCGCTGACTATCTGGTGAAAAAATCCGTCTGGATCATTGGCGGGGACGGTTGGGCCTATGATATCGGTTACGGCGGCTTAGACCACGTATTAGCCAGTGGCCGCAATGTGAATGTCCTCGTCATGGATACCGAGGTGTATTCCAACACCGGGGGGCAGTCCTCCAAAGCCACCCCACGAGGCGCAGTGGCCAAGTTTGCGGCGGGTGGGAAACCTGCACCTAAGAAAGACTTAGGACTCATCGCCATGACTTACGGCAATATTTACGTCGCCTCTGTGGCCATGGGAGCGCGGGATGAACACACCTTGCGGGCATTCCTAGAAGCGGAAGCCTATGAGGGGCCATCCTTAATTATTGCCTACTCTCACTGCATCGCTCACGGCATTAATATGCAAACGTCCATGAGTCATCAAAAAGCGATCGTTGAAAGTGGTCGTTGGTTGCTCTATCGCTATAACCCGCAACTGGTGGACGAAGGGCAGAACCCCTTACAACTCGACTCTCGCGCACCCAAGAAAGGCGTGAAAGAGTCCATGTACAACGAAAACCGCTTCAAAATGCTCACCAAGAGCAAACCGGAAGACGCAAAACGTCTCCTCGAAGAAGCGCAGCAGGACGTAAACACCCGTTGGCAAATGTACCAATACCTAGCCGCCCGTCAGTTAGAAAGCGGCAATGGTAGCGGTAGCGGTAACGGCAGTGCCAAACCCAGCGAAACTGAAGCCCAAACCCGTTAAGTGTTGCAGGAGGAAAGAGCCGTGAAAGACTCTTTCCTCCCTTGGGTGATCCCCCCTAGCCCCCCTTAGCAAGGGGGGAAAAGACAACAGAAAGTCTCCGCTCTCTACTTCCCCCTTAAAAAGGGGGAATAAGAGGGGGATCAAAAGGGGGATTCTAAAAGTCAATCATCATTGAGAAAGGACAAAAAACATGGATTTAAGTACCAGCTATCTTGGACTCAACCTCAAATCGCCCCTTGTGCCTTCTGCGGCTGCTCCTCTTTCCGAAGACGTGGACAATGTGAAGCGCATGGAAGATGCGGGGGCTGCTGCGGTGGTGTTGCACAGTGTTTTTGAGGAACAGTTAGAGAAAGAGCAACTAGAATTGCATCACCATTTGGAGTACGGGACAGAAAGTTTTGCGGAAGCTCTCACTTATTTTCCTGATCCCACCAGTTTTTCCGACACCTTCCATGTCGGGCCAGAGGAATATTTAAAACATATTCGCCGGGTGAAAGAAATGGTAAATATTCCCATCATTGCCTCATTAAATGGGAATACCATTGGCGGCTGGACTCATTTCGCCAAACAAATCGAAGAAGCGGGGGTAGATGCGTTGGAATTAAATATCTACGACATCCCCACGGATATGCACAAAACCGGGACACAAGTGGAGGAAGACTATTTAGATATTCTCCGGGCTGTTCGTGCGGATGTTAATATTCCCATTGCTTTAAAATTAAGTCCCTATTTCAGCAACATGGCCTACATGGCCAAACGCTTTGCTGATGCGGGGGCAGATGGGTTAGTATTATTCAACCGTTTCTATCAACCGGACATTGATATTGAGGAATTAGAAGTCCGCCCCAATGTCATTTTAAGCACCCCCCAAGCGATGCGTTTACCCATGCGTTGGATTGCCATTTTATACGGACGCATTAACAGTGATCTAGCCGCCACCAGTGGCATCCAACACGGCACAGACGCGCTAAAAATGGTCATGGCAGGGGCAAAAATTACGCAG
>NZ_JAQMSD010000121.1 GCF_028330525.1 Spirulina sp. CS-785/01 | reverse complement strand
TCCCCCATCTCCCATTACCAATTACCCAAAATTAATTTTCCCAATCGTCTCCTGTAAAATAGTGGCTGATTGCTTTAACTGCTGAGTTTCTCGGTGGGATAAATCTAGATTTAACACCCGGTTCACCCCGCAGCGACTCACCACCGACGGTAAACTCAAACAGACATTTTCAATGCCGCCAAAATTCTCGATTAAGGTACTCACCGTCATAATTCGATTTTGATCCCGTAAAATCGCTTCCACAATATGACTCACCGCTAACCCAATTGCATAACTGGTAGCCCCTTTTCGCTTAATAATCTCATAGGCCGCATTTTTCACCTGATCGAAAATGTGGCGAAACTCCTCCGGTTCTCCGCCGGACAACTCCCCATCCTGAAACAAGGGCATCCCCGCTACATTCACCTTACTCCAAACCGGAACTTCACTATCTCCATGTTCCCCGATAATATGCCCGTGAATGCTGCGCGGATCAAGGTGAAATTTCTGGGCTAATAAATAGCGAAAGCGTGCCGTATCTAACACCGTTCCCGACCCAAACACCATCGAGGGAGGCAACCCAGAGACTTTCAAGGAAACATAGGTCATAATATCAACAGGATTGGTGACAATGAGTATAACCGCCCCCGGACAATACTTCACCACATCAGGAATTAAATTTTTAAAGATTTCCGTATTACGTTGCACCAAGTCTAAACGACTTTCCCCTGGTTTTTGGTTGGCCCCGGCGGTAATAATCACTAAATCTGCCCCGGCCCCATCGGCCATTGTGCCAGCGTGGATATTGGTAGGGGCGACAAAGGGAATTCCGTGAAGTAAGTCCATGACTTCCCCTTCCACTCGCTCTCGGTTGAGATCAACCAGTAGCAGATCATCGACTAAATTTTGAATTACCAGAGAATAGGCACAGGCCATCCCCACTTGTCCAGCCCCCACAAGGACACATTTTCGGGGGATGCGGGCGTTCATTTGGCTTTCATCAACGGGAATAGAAGTGAACATGAAGTGTTATGGGGTGAGTGATTAACTATTCGCATTTTAAGGAGAAAATGAGGGAAGATCAGAAGAAGGGGACTAGACTGGTTTGGTTCATCACTGGAATATCTAAAAAGAGACGGTTTCATCTATCCTGATTTTTAGGGAACAGTTTGCAGAATTAGAATGTGTTAGTAGTAATTAAGAATATATTCCGCTTACCTCATTCAAACTCTATGCTCAAACGCCGCCGTTTCCTACAGTATAGTTCCTTAGCCGTTGCCAGTACCCTTGTAGCGGCTTGTGGCAACCAGTCTCCCTCTAGTACAGAAAATGGGTCTGCTTCTAAAAAACTGGAGAAAGTGACCTATGGCACAAATTGGTATGCTCAAGCTGAACATGGGGGGTTTTATCAAGCTGTTGCTACGGGGATTTATCAAGAATATGGCTTGGATGTGACGATTAAAATGGGAGGCCCCCAGGTCAATGGGACACAACTCTTGATGTCTGAAGGGGTGGACTTTTTTATGGGGTTTGGGGCTGATGCCATTCGCGCTGTTGCGGAGGATATCCCTAAGATTACAGTGGCCGCGATGTTTCAAAAAGACCCCCAAGTGATTATTGCTCATCCCGATACGGGGGTGAAGACGTTAGAAGATTTGCAGGGGCAACCTATTTATATTTCGGCGGCGGCCAATACGACGTTTTGGCCGTTTCTCAAGGAAAAATTTGGCTTTACGGATGAGCAGAAGCGTCCTTACAATTTTACGGTTGGCCCTTTCTTGGCCAATGAAAATGCGGCGCAACAGGGGTATTTGTCGTCTGAACCGTTGAAGATTAGAAAAGAGGGGGGGTTTGAACCTCTGGTGTTTTTGTTGGCGGATTATGGCTATGATCCCTATGCGACGACGATTGAGACTCGCAAGGCGTTGGTTGAGGAGAATCCTGATTTGGTGCAGCGTTTTGTGGATGCGTCGATTAAGGGGTGGTATAGCTATCTGGAAAGTCCCGAAGCGGGGAATGCGTTGATTAAGGAAGCTAATCCGGAAATGACGGATGAACAATTGGAGTACGGGTTGGCCCAGATGAAGGAACATGGGATTGTGATTTCTGGGGATGCGGAGGATCAAGGAATTGGTATGATGACCCAAGAGCGTTGGCAGTCCTTTTTTGAGATAATGGCCGATGCGGGGGTGTTTGAGCCGGAGATTGATTATACTCAGGCGTTTACGTTGGATTTCATTGGCCAATCTCTTGAATAATGTTTGCTCTTAACCCAGAATTTTTGTTATGAATGCTTCTCTGCCGGATCAGTCTCCTGCTCTGATTTTAGACCAAGTTCGTAAGGTGTATCGTAATGGTACGGTGGCTTTAAAGGACTTTAATTTGAAGGTTCGGAGGGGGGAGTTTGTCAGTTTGGTGGGGGCTTCGGGATGTGGGAAAAGTACGGTTTTGCGTTTGATTGCGGGGTTGGGGGAGGTGAATTCGGGCGCGATCGCGCGATATCTCCAACCCGATAAACAAGACATTGCTTTTGTTTTCCAAGATGCGGCTTTGATGCCTTGGGCAACGGTGTTAGACAATATCCGTCTCCCTCTCAAGTTAGCCCATTTTTCCTCCCGTGCGTCCCGCCAAGCAGCCCAAGAGATTATCCATCGAGTGGGGTTAACGGGGTTTGAAAAGACTTATCCTCGGCAATTATCTGGGGGCATGAAAATGCGGGTTTCCATTGCGCGAGCCTTAGTCAATCAACCCCAATTATTATTAATGGATGAACCCTTCGGGGCGTTAGATGAAATTACTCGCAGTCAGTTAAATCGTGATCTCTTGGAGTTATGGGAAGAACGGCGATGGACGGTAGTTTTTGTAACCCATAATATTTATGAGGCGGTGTATCTTTCTAATCGAGTGGTGGTAATGAGTAACCGTCCGGGGCGGGTGTTTGCGGATATTCCCATTAATGCGCCTTATCCCCGTAGTGAGGAGTTTCGGACTTCTCAATTGTGTAATGAATATTGTCGTAAGGTGGGCCATGCTTTACAGGAAGCGATTCATAATAAAGCCCCTTGGATTTAGTCAAAGTTATCCTAAATTGTAATAATTTTTGGTTCTTTATTCCCTTTTTGATTTTTCTTGTTCCTTGCAGTTATTAAGTATGGCAGAATCTCCCACAAAGTCTAAGTCTCAAACTCCGTTATCTACTCAACCCTTGTCTGCTAAAATAGGCCAAACTTTAGGCCAAACTTTGAGACAACTGTTCTCTCTTGAAGTCATTTCTCCGATTATAGTAGGGGTTATTTTTCTCATCACTTGGGAGATTTTAGTTGGGATTACAGAAACCCCCCCTTATATTTTACCCAAACCGAGTTTAGTGGCTCAAACTTTACTTGACGAATGGGGCAGTTTATGGCCTTCTTTATTGATTACTTTAAGAATTACTTTAGCGGCCTTTGGATTAGCGGCTTTATCGGGGTTAATTATTGCTATTTTATTTACACAAAATAAATGGATTGAGCGTAGTTTTTTCCCCTATGCGGTAATTTTGCAAACTACGCCGATTGTTGCGATCGCGCCCTTAATTATCATGTGGCTACAAAACAACACTTTTGCCGCTTTAGTAGTCTGTGCGTGGATTGTCGCCCTGTTTCCCATCATTTCTAACACCACCCTAGGACTCAAAAGCATTGATCCTAATCTACAAAACCTATTCAAACTATATGAAGCCTCCCCTTGGCAAACCTTAATTTATCTAAGGCTTCCCAGTGCCTTACCTTACTTTTTAAGTGGCTTACGCATTAGCGGAGGATTAGCCTTAATTGGGGCAGTTGTCGCGGAATTTGTCGCCGGAACTGGGGGGGCTAAGTCGGGGTTAGCCTATCAAATTTTAATGTCCAGTTATAATTTACAAATCCCCCGAATGTTTGCAGCGTTATTTTTAATCAGTGTCTTGGGGGTGGCAATATTCAGCCTTTTAACCCTGTTATCAGATTTTTTACTGAAAGACTGGCATGAAAGTGCCGTGAAACGGGAAAATTAGTGTTGGGTGATTGGTGATTGGTAATTGGTGATTGGTGATTGGTGATGGGTGATGGGTGATTGAACCACAAAGACACAAAGGACACAAAGGGCTATTTCCCGACGCTCCTAAATATTTGACAAAGGATATT
>NZ_JAQMSD010000120.1 GCF_028330525.1 Spirulina sp. CS-785/01 | reverse complement strand
TTCCTCCCCCACCTGTTCCGAGGTGGGGGAGGAAAGCGGCTCTTTTGTTGAATAAATTGGGACAGGGAGAGATATCCTTTCTCAAGCGCGGAGACGCTCTACAAACAGGACTGGGGAGCATGGGGAGAGGGAAATAGGGGAGTATTAACACTATTGCCGTTGCTCATCCCTCGATAATTTCCAAAAACTCGACCGGAAAACCGGAGTATGTGGCACAATAAGAAACGATTAGTGATTGCATTTCGATTCAGGAGAGAATCCATTATGGCTCTGCAATTAGGCGATACAGTACCCGACTTTAAACAGTCCTCTAGCGAAGGGGACATTTCTTTTTATGATTGGGCGGGGGATAGCTGGGTGGTGTTATTCTCCCACCCCGCAGACTACACCCCGGTTTGCACCACGGAATTAGGAGAAGTAGCAAAACTCAAGCCAGAATTTGAGAAGCGTAATGCGAAAGTCATGGCCTTGAGTGTGGATGATGCGGACTCCCACCAAGGGTGGATTAATGATATCAATGAAACCCAAAGCACCACCCTTAATTATCCTATCTTGGCGGACGCAGATCAGAAGGTGTCTGGACTCTATGGGATGATTCACCCGAATATTAGCTCTAGTATTACGGTGCGAACCGTGTTTGTCATTGATCCCAGTAAAAAACTCCGTCTTACTATTACTTATCCCCCTAGCACTGGCCGCAACTTTGAAGAAATTTTGCGGGTGATTGACTCGTTACAATTAACGGACAATTATCAAGTGGCCACTCCGGTTAACTGGAAAGATGGGGATGACTGTGTGGTTGCTCCTTCTATCCCCACCGAAGAAGCGAAGCAGAAATTCCCCAAAGGGGTGAATGAGATTAAGTCTTATTTACGGATGACTCCTCAGCCGAATAAGTAGGGGTTGTCTGGAGATGTTGAACCACAGAGAACACGGAGAACACGGAGAAGGGGTCTTTTGGTCTCTGTGGTTTTTATGGGGGGTTTCTTTTAATATGGGTCTATGGTTTGAATTTGAGGGGAATATAAGGATGATTCCAGGTGAATTGTTGGTTAATGAGGGAGAGATTGAGTTAAATGCGGGTCGAGAAACGTTGACGGTGACTGTTGCCAATACGGGCGATCGCCCCATTCAAGTGGGGTCTCATTTCCATTTTTTTGAGGCCAATTCGGCGTTACAATTTGAGCGAGAGGCGACAAAGGGAATGCACCTGAATATCCCTGCTGGAACGGCCATTCGGTTTGAACCGGGGGATGAGAAGGAGGTGGAGTTAGTTCCCTATACAGGAAGTCGGGAAGTTTATGGGTTTAATGGTTTAGTCAATGGTGCGTGTTAATGGGACTACCGATAGACAGGTAACGTAAAATGGAACGAACTGCCAAAATTGGGGACACTATCCACCCAAATCTGTCCATAATGGGCTTGAATAATCTGACGACACAGGGATAATCCTATCCCATATCCCTCTTTCGCCTCATCCCGTTTAAGGCGAAAATGGCCATCAAAAATTTGCTCTTGCTGCTCCTCTGGAATACCTGGCCCCGTATCAGACACACTGATCTGTACTTTTTGTGTCGTGCGGTGCAACACCGAAACACTAAGCGTTCCCTGTTCCGGCGTGTATTTAATCGCATTCTCGATTAAATTGGTGAGAACTTGGCGAATGAGTTCTGCATCCGCATAAACCGGGGGAATATCTTGGGGGACATCCTTCTCGAAATTAAGGGCTTTGGTGGTCAGAGACTCGGTAAACTGTTGGAAAATATCCTCACAGAGATCAGGTAAATGCACATTTTGTAACTTTAAATTCAGTGAACTCGCCCCTTTCGCCGTTTGTAAAATATCCGTGATCATCCGATTCATCACCCGAAACTGGGTGCGGGCCTGCTTGTAGAGTTGACCCATTAATTCGCTGGCTTTTTCCGAGTCCGGTTGATTTTGGGCTAGTTCTAGGGTCTCCACTGCAATAGACGCGGCAGTGAGAGGACTCCGTAAGTCATGGGCTAACATGGCCACCACTTGGTCTTTAAACTGTAACTGCTCCCGTAACTCCTGATTTTCTTTTTTGAGGCGGAAAATTTCCTCAGTTAAATAAATGTTGTCTGGGGAATAACCATTACCATTTTTCCCGTTTTCTACATCGTGAGCGTTGTCAGGTTGTGATAACCCTTTTTCGAGAACCTCTTGCTGTCGTTGAGCTTCTTCTTTCCACTGTTGCCACAACCGTCTTAACTGAGCCACTAGACTGCTTCCTACTAACACCTGTCTGGGTTCGGGAAACAATTTGACTAGGGAAGGATTCGCCACTAGGCGAAAATGCTCCACTAAATCGGGACGCTCTTTCACTTCGATAATCTGAAGCTCAAAAGGATAGTCCTCTTTGAGGGTTTGGAGATAGCTTTCCACTTGTTGAGTCTGTTCCTGAGAACGAGAGCGTTCATCGACAAATAGTAAAAGCTGTAAGGCTTTGGGGGTATTGAGGGAAACCTCTGGATTCACTGATTTACCGTTGTTGCCATGGTTGTATTGCAGCACGGGACTAGGGTGCGAAGTTGCTGGAGTCACAGGTATTGACTGATGAGTTACAGCCAGAAAATATATCTAGTTAATAATATCTTAATATCTTTTTTAGCAACTGAGGAGTCATTTAATGAGAAGGAAGTCTATTTTTGGCGTTTCGGAGGTTCGCTTAAACTTTAAAATAGGATAAATTTTGTTTGGCGAGAAGGTGTGTATCCCCAGCGAGCGATCGCAAGATAACATCTTTCTATCTGTTCAATTTCCCATCCTGTTGACCCCAAAGAATTATTATGGCTCTTGGCTACCTTGCCCTTGTTCTTCATGCTCATCTGCCCTTTGTCCGTCACCCAGAGAGTGATTACGTTCTTGAGGAAGAATGGCTCTTTGAAGCCATTACCGAAACCTACGTCCCCCTGATCCAAATTTTTGAGGGGTTAAAGCGGGACGGGGTAGAATTCCAAATCACCATGAGTTTGACCCCTCCCTTGGTGTCCATGCTTCGAGACCCTCTCTTACAAGACCGTTACGACCAACACCTCAAACTTCTCCAAGACCTCGCCGAAAAAGAAATTGAACGCAACAAGCATCACGGTCATCTCAAGTATCTGGCAGAACATTACGCCCAAGAATTTCAAGGAGTCCGACAAACCTGGGAGAAGTACGACGGGGACTTAGTAACCGCCTTTAAACAATTTCTCGACAGTAATAATCTCGAAATTATTACCTGTGGTGCGACCCACGGTTACTTCCCCTTAATGAAAATGTACCCCCAAGCGGTCTGGGCCCAACTTGAAGTCGCGTGTCAACATTACGAGGACACCTTTGGCCGCCCTCCCAAAGGCATCTGGTTGCCCGAATGCGCCTATTATAACGGTTTAGAACGGATGATAGCCGATGCCGGCCTCCGTTATTTTCTCACCGATGGTCATGGGGTTCTCTATGCCCGACCGCGGCCTCGCTTTGGCAGTTATGCCCCTATTTTCACCGAAACCGGAGTGGCCGTCTTTGGGCGAGATCAGGAATCTTCTCAACAGGTGTGGTCGTCCCAAGTTGGGTATCCCGGCGACCCAGTATATCGAGAATTCTACAAAGATTTAGGCTGGGAAGCCGAATACGAGTACATCAAACCCTACATTATGCCCAACGGTCAACGGAAAAATACGGGCATTAAATATCACAAAATTACCAGTCGCATGGCAGACTTAGGCCGGAAAGATTTATATGATCCCTACTGGGCTAAGGAAAAGGCCGCCGAACACGCGGGGAATTTTGTCTTTAACCGAGAGCAGCAAATTCGCTATCTCTCTAGCGTCATGCAGCGTCCTCCCTTGGTGGTGTCCCCCTACGATGCAGAGTTATTTGGTCATTGGTGGTATGAAGGGCCCCGTTTTTTAGATTATCTATTCCGAAAAAGTTGGTTTGATCAACAGAGTTACGGGATGATCCATTTAGCCAACTATCTCCAACAAGAACCTACCCAACAGGTGAGTCATCCGGCCCAGTCCAGTTGGGGATATAAAGGGTTTCATGAGTTTTGGATGAATGAGACCAATGCTTGGGTTTATCCCCACCTCCACAAAGCAACCGAACGGATGATCGAATTAAGTCGTCGGGAGGCTACCGATGAGTTAGAGAAACGGGCGTTAAATCAGGCTGCACGGGAGTTATTATTGGCGCAATCTTCAGATTGGGCGTTTATCATGCGGACGGGAACAATGGTTCCTTATGCAGTACGACGCACGCGATCGCATTTAATGCGGTTTAATAAAC
The DNA here is from genome assembly GCF_028330525.1 of Spirulina sp. CS-785/01. Classification (GTDB taxonomy): domain Bacteria; phylum Cyanobacteriota; class Cyanobacteriia; order Cyanobacteriales; family Spirulinaceae; genus JAQMSD01. The sequence continues at coordinate 56,131 of NZ_JAQMSD010000120.1, read as the reverse complement.
TCTACGAGGATATTGGTCACGGAAAAATTGATTCCGGTTGGTTAGAAAAAGTGGAGTTAATCGACAATATCTTCCCCAATCTCGACTATCGCACCTACCGACCACTTGATCCATGAACAATTAACAATTAACAATTAGCAATTAACAATAAACAATTAATAATTTGTTGTTGGTTCTTGGTTGTTGGTTGTTATTTTTTGTGGGTTTCAACTAGACTTGCTGCTTTGTGTCCTTTGTGTCTTGGTGGTTCACCAATTACCAATTACCAATTACCAATTACCAATCAACTCTCCAATTCTTCCTCATTGGACTCCTCAGCAAAACTCCCGAAACGGGGTTGGGGGGGAATAGCAGCGATAATTGCATCAATCACTTTGCCCACAGCGACAATTTCAATACCAATATCATCCGCGTAGGCTTGACCTTTAGGAACGATCGCCCGTTTAAATCCCAGTTTGGCCGCCTCTTTTAACCGGAGTTCCATTTGGGACACTAAACGCACTTGCCCCCCTAACCCAACCTCACCAATTAAGACAGTCCGGGCATCCACAATGCGATCGCGGAAACTAGCCACCACGGCCACGGCCACCCCTAAATCAGCCGCAGGTTCATTCACCCCTAACCCCCCTGCCGAGGCCACATAGGCATCTAATTTAGACAGGGGAATCCCCACCCGTTTTTCTAAAACCGCTAAAATTTGCTGGAGACGACTATAATCAACCCCCGTGGTGGACCGACGGGGGGAAGTGTAACTGGTGGGACTGACTAAGGCTTGTAACTCCACCACAATGGGACGAGTCCCTTCACAAGCGACCACCGTGGCCGTACCGGGGGCCGGGTCTTCTCGATTGCCCAAGAATAACTCAGAGGGGTTTTCCACTTCTCGTAAACCATGTTCCACCATCTCAAAAATGCCGATTTCGTGGGTAGCCCCGAAGCGGTTTTTCACGGACCGGAGGAGACGGTGAGAGGCGTAGCGATCGCCCTCAAAATATAATACCGTATCGACTAAATGCTCTAGGACACGGGGCCCAGCGATCGCCCCCTCTTTAGTCACGTGACCCACAATTAACAGGGTAATATTCTCTCGCTTGGCCACCTGCATCAAGGCCGAGGTACATTCCCGCACCTGGGCTACCGAACCGGGGGCCGAACTCAAGGAAGCGAAATATAATGTTTGAATACTATCAATGACCGCCGCATGGGGTTTCAAGGACTCCAACTCCCGTAAAATCTCCTCTAAATCCGTCTCGGCCAAAACATAGAGGTTAGAATCGGTGGAGAAGGATTCGAGAGCCTCTGGTTGCTCTGGAGGGGAGGGATGATGGCCATTAGAATTCGACTTCCCATTAGACTGTCCATTACTGGCCCCTTGAACCGGAGTCGTCCCCACCCCCAAGCGTCCGGCCCGCAACTTCACCTGTTGTCCCGACTCCTCCGCACTCACATAGAGCATCCGGTGTTGTTTTGCCAACTGGTTCGCCGTTTGTAATAATAAAGTCGATTTCCCAATCCCTGGATCACCGCCAATTAACACCAATGCCCCAGGGACCACCCCTCCCCCTAACACCCGGTCTAACTCCCCATACCCAGAGGGAAAACGCTGTTGGGCTTCCTCGACTATTTCTGAAAAGCGTTTTGAGGCGCGAGGTTCAGCCTTTCCGCCAGCTTTCTGATTCTGTTGTTTTTGCCCTTGCCATCCCGTGCGACTATTCACCCCCCCTGATTGAACCACCTGTTCTTCTAATGAGCCATAAGTCCCACAACTGGGGCATTTCCCAAACCACTGGGGAGAATCCGAGCCACATTCATTGCAGATATAAATCGTGCGGGATTTCGGCATAGCAATTGAGGCAATATGCAGGTCTTCCTACATTTAATCGTATTTTTCTCTCGTTCAGTGGGATTTACTGAAAAAAGTGTCAGGTTTTCTTGGAAGTATCGGGAGTGTTTGGAGTTGATAGTTGATAGTTGATAGGGGAGTCGGGAATTGGGAGTCGGGAATTGGGAGTCGGGAGATGGGGGAGATGGGGGATAACCCATTAGCCATTACCCAAATAATGACGAATGACTCAAAACCCGTCAAAATAGTAAGCTAGAGACCTTGAAACACTAATAAGGGAAAAATTATTATGACTGTTGCACAAACGTCGGCACGGGACTTTTTTCGGTCTGCTTATGACAATCGCTACACTTGGGATCACAGTTTTCCGGGATATACCGCAGATGTTACTTATAAGACGGGTGACAAGACGTTCACCGGGAAAGCAAAGGTGACTCCTGAGTTAAAGGGTGAAGTCTCCGGAATTGAGGATGAAGCCGCCGAGAAAGCTATTGCAAACCAACTTTGGGAAGTAGCCATTCACCGCATCCGCCGGGACTTTGAGCAAACCCATGGGGCTAATACGTTTTCCTATGGGGAGACGGATGAGAATGGGGAAGTTGAGATTATTATGGGCGGTAAAGCGGAAGGCGATCGCTATAAAGTCAAAGATAATGTGGTGTCCATGGTTCACCGTCACATTCACGGGGTTGTCGTCACCATTCACACTTTCAGCACCCACGACACGGGAGAGGGCTATTTATCCCATCGTTATGATTCAGTCTATCACGACCCCAAAACCGGGGAACAACGGGGCGGTCATAGCGTGTTTGAGGATGATTACGAAAAGGTGGGCGATTATTTTATTCTCAGTCGTCGTTTTGTGAAGACGGAGACGGAGAAAGGGGAAGAAACCCAAGAGTTTGTGTTCTCCAATATTGAATTATCGTCTTAGGATTGAGTTCTCCACGTTGTTCAAAACGTGGATTCCAACTGGATTCCTGTAGGGTGGGCCAGGTTACTCAAGGCTAAGGGATGCTCTAAACCTGCCTACCCTAGAGGTGATGATGGGCTTTACGCCGCGCGATCGCGTTTCAGCATCAAACTAGCCACTACAATACCAATAATCGCCAATCCCGCCATAGGATAAAACGCATAGGTATAACTCCCAAACCAATCCCGCATTTGTCCGGCCACAAGCGTTCCTAATAACGCCCCCACCCCATAGGCCGTAAACACAATCCCGTAATTTTGGGCGTAATCTTCAGGATTAAACAATTGTAGGGTTAGCGTGGGTGCGATCGCCAACCAGCCCCCTAAACAAAACCAAAACAGACCAAAAGCAATTAAGTAGGTCGCCACTTGGCCTTCCCCTGCATTCACCATCAAAATACAAGCAATTAAAATCAAGGTATAAGCTCCAATCACCACATACCGAGGTTTAAAGCGGTCTGCTAGCCAGCCAAACAAAGGACGACTCCCCCCATTAAACAGGGCAAATAACGCCACACTTCTCGCCGCTACTCCGGGATCAATTTCGATAATTTCCTGACCCACTGGACTAGAAATGCCAATGGCACTCAATCCCACAAACGTGCCGATGGTATAACAAATCCACAACCCGTAAAAGGAGGGGCTTTTCAGCAAATTGGTTGGATAGGTGGTTGTGGCGGGAATTGCGGTGGTTGTGGTTCGCTTTTGGGAGGGTTGCCATTCTTTAGGGGGTAATTTCATCGTGGTGGCGATGGCCAGAATAATGAGGATAAAGGCAATTCCTAAAATGAATAAGCTGGATTGGACTCCGTAAGCATCAATTAAACTTTTAGCGAGGGGAGCAGTAATTAAGGGAGATAACCCAAACCCCACTAGGGTTAACCCCACTGTCAGCCCTTTTTTATCGGGAAACCAACGGGCAACCACCACCATCGGCACACCATAAGTAATACCCACTCCGATCCCTGCAATCATGCCATAGGAGAGGGTCATGGTCATAATATTCCCCGCAAAGTTGGAGAGAATGTAGCCTAAACCAACCACAACTCCGCCAATGGCCGTCATTACACGAGTCCCAACACGAGGAATATAAAATCCGGCAATGGGCATCAGTAGCGCGTAACAGAAAAGAGCTACGGTGTAGGGTAACAGGCTTTCTGTGGCAGTCAAACCCAGTTGTGTTTCTAGGGGGTTTCTAAAGATGCTCCAAGAGTAAACTGTCCCCAAACAGAGTAAAATGGTCATTCCGAGGGGAATGAGTAGCCATCTTCCCTGCTCTGCGGGGAGTCCTAACACTTTCAATGTTGAATTATCGGAGGTAATTGTCATCAGCGACACTCCTTGATGAAATCATTAATACAAAAAAATTATCCTCGTGCTTGAGAACAATTGAAAACTCTTTCAAGTCGTCTTATTTCTACCTACTCTCTTTAATAAATGCTGTAATGGCTTATACGCATTTGTAATTAAGATCAATTTAAGATTTCAGCCAGAAGGGAGCAGGGAAACACGGAACAAAAAATCGAAAAGATACAGCAATTGACTTCTAATACCAAATCGGGTAAATCATGATAGGTTCGTAGTCAGCTCTTTAGAGCTTAAAAACTGACAATAAATCAGTAACCTTTCCTCATTTTATAATCGCATCCTACGTAGGTTCGTAGTCAGCTCTTTAGAGCTTAAAAACTGACAATAAATTAGTAACCTTTCCTCATTTTATAATCGCATTCTACTCAATTCTACTGTAATTTTGCCACTAAAATTCGGGATTGGTGCAGCTAGTTTACTGAGGCGAATTTGCACTTGTTCAAGACGAGAATCAGAGGCTAAAATTTGCTCTAGAATTACTGTGGCCAAACGTTCAATGAGGCTATATTTTTGCTGTTCAATGATGGTTTGGGTAATAGTAATTGCGCTTCGATAATCAAAAGTTGCGGCTAAACTATCACATTCTCCTGCTTTTGTCAAGTCCAAGAACAAAATCAAATCCACCTCAAACCATTGTCCCAAAACCTGTTCTTCCGGTAAATCCCCACTATACCCATAACCCCGAATTCCAGTAACATGGATTTTATCTTGGGTTGGTTGTTGGTTGTGGGTTGTCGGTTGTTGTTTGTTGCTCAAAATATCAATTGTTAATTGTTAATTGTTAATTGTTCTATGGGTAAACGGTTTCGCATTTTCTCCGGAATAGGTAGCTGCGATGTGGCCATCTCCGACTAACTGATATTTATATGTTACTAACCCTTCTAATCCTACCGGGCCTCTGGGAGGCATTTGTTGGGTACTAATTCCGACTTCGGCCCCAAACCCGTAACGAAACCCGTCTGAAAAGCGAGTAGAACAATTATGAAACACTCCCGCAGCATCCACGCTTTTGAGGAATTTGTGGGCTGTATCGGGGTTTTGAGTAATAATGCTGTCGGTATGTTTCGATCCGTAGGTGTTGATATGGCCAATGGCATCCTCTAGAGATTCTACCACCCGAATGGAGAGAACCAGATCACTGTACTCCGTTGACCAGTCTTCTGGGGTTGCTTGGGGGATAGAGAGGAATTCTAAACTGCGATCGCACCCTCGCAATTCTACCCCATTTTCCTGTAACGCGATCGCCACTTGAGGTAAAAATTCCCCAGCCACCTGTTGATGAACCAACAACGTCTCCACCGCATTACAGGCCGCAGGATATTGCACCTTAGCATCCACTGTAACATCCACCGCTTGCTTTAAATCCGCCGCCGCATCCACATAAACATGACAAATACCATCCGCATGGCCTAACACCGGAATGCGCGTATTTTCCTGTACATAGCGTACAAAAGAATTAGACCCTCTGGGAATAATTAAATCCACTTCCTCATCCAATGCTAATAACTCCCGAATTTCCTCACGGGTCGTTAAAAGTTGCACAACATTAGGATTAATATTCGTCTGACTCAATGCGTCACGGATAACACGGGTTAAAGTTTGACAAGACTGGATGGCCTCTTTCCCCCCTTTAAGAATCACCCCATTGCCCGATTTAACCGCCAATGCGGTAATCTGAATAAGAGCTTCCGGTCTAGCCTCAAAAATAATGCCTAACACCCCTAACGGACAAGTTACCCGTTTCAGGACTAACCCTTCATCTAACTCCCGATGAATTTGCATTTGACCCACCGGATCGGCTAAATTAGCCACATCTCGGACTCCGGCAATAGTGGCCTTTAATTTAGTTTCGCTTAACTTGAGACGGGCGTATAATGCAGAGGAGATGCCGTCTTGTTCCGCGTTTGCACAGTCGGTTTGGTTTGCGGCTACAATGTCTTCACTCGCTGCGGTTAAAGCATCGGCAATAACATTTAATGCTGCATTGCGATCTTCTGTTGATAATACCGCTAATTGTCGCGCTGCGGCCTTGGTTTGTTGTGCAGTTTCACGAGTTGTCGGAGAAATATCTGTAGCAACCATTTTTGTTTTGTTATTTGTTGTTGGTTATTTCTGAAAAAGGGAACAGGGAACTCCGGAACTGGGAATAGGAACAGTAACCAATCCTTTATTATCAACTCTCCACGTTGTTGGTTCTTGGCATTATAGTGGGCAAGATGCCCAAACTACAAGCATTATCTCACAATCAGGGGTGCATACTATCCCCGAATACTGATCTCCCCCATCTCTGTGGTTCAACATCCATTATCACAATTCTCCCCCGATAGGACAAAATGGCCTATAGCAAAAGACCAACCATGACCCATGACCACAGAAAAACGCCAAAAAGAACTAAAATCTTTGATTGAGAAACTAGGACTCCCGGCTAATTCTCCGGTGGACTGGGGACTCCTCGATCTAGCTCTCACTCATTCTAGTGCAGACCGGAAGCAAAATTATGAGCAGTTGGAGTTTGTGGGGGATGCGGTGGTTCGTTTAGCGGCCTCGGAAGTGTTGTTGGAGACGTATCCCAATGCTCCTGTGGGGGAGTTTACTGCAATTCGGTCTGTTTTAGTGAGCGATCGCAGTTTAGCAGCTTTGGGAGACAATTATGGCCTCGACCGTTATTTAAAAGTTGCAGGAGGGGCCGTCACTGACCGCAATGGACGACAATCACGCCTTGCAGATGCCTTTGAAGCGGTTTTAGGCGCACTCTACCTCAGTACCCATTCTATGGATTTAGTTCGCAGTTGGCTAGATTCTGTCCTCTTGTCTCACGCCAAAAAAGTCCGTCAAGACCCGGCGTTTTATAATTATAAAGATGCGCTACAGGAATGGAGTCAAGGGCAGTATAAAATTAGGCCGGAATATCGGGTCTATGAAACCGAGAATAATCATAACCCGACGGAACGCTTTACGGCAGAGGTTTGGTTGCGCGATCGCTATTTAGGAACAGGCATTGGTCAATCTAAAAAGGCCGCAGAACAGGCCGCAGCTAAAGTTGCCTATTTATCCGTCAACTCTCAAGTTAAAACGCCTACTTCAGGAGTGGTGATGGGGAATGGGTAATGAGTGATATAGCGTCACATCATCAACTCTAACGTTAAATTTGCAGCAACTTGGGCTAATTTATCAATATCCCGTGTATCCGCGAGATAAGGCATTGTGCCTAAGACTTGGACTTGGGTTAACGACTCAATTAACTCTATCGGAGTCCATTGCGCTTGTTGTTCGGCAGTCACCTCTTGTACACAATTTAAAACAATTCCGGCAATTTCTAATTTCATCTGTCGTGCTAATGCGACATTCGCCACTACTTGAGAAATTGCTCCTAACTTGACCGGAACTACTAAAATCGTCCGCATTTGCCACGCTGCGCCAATTTCAGCCACTGTTAACTCCCAAGTGACGGGAGACCCTAACCCCCCCAATGCTTCTACAATGACAAAATCTCGGTCTTGTTGGAGGTACTGATAGGTTTGCCAGATGGGGGCTAAATCAATGGTTTGCCCTTCTCGTTCCGCCGCAATGGGAGGGGCTACGGGAGTTTTAAAAACTAGGGGGGCGATGGTTTCTGGGGGTTGGGGGAGGGTAAATAGGTCTTGATATAACTCGCGATCGCCCTCTCCCGTTTGTAATAATTTCATTAACCCCAACCGATCTAAGGTTTTGTAGGTTTGCCAGTAGGCCACCAATGCAGTGGTGAGTACCGTTTTACCCACTTCGGTATCTGTTCCTGTAATTAAAAGGGGTTTCACTGTTCTTTCACTCCCAAACGCAGACTAAAATCAGTATCTTCTCTCGAAACTACATCAATTTTATAATCTCCCGATCGCGGTGCTTTTCCCTGCCACGACAGTACATTATTTGCTCTCCCGACGGTTTGCCCGTTGGGATACCGGAGGTTTAAGGAAACTCGTCCCGATAAAACGACTACACTCAGCACTTGTCCTTTTTCTAAATACAGCAAATATCGTTGGGTCACATCTGAGGAAGTATGACCCCCAATATCCCGCATTTCTACATTAGGAGTCACTCTTAAGGGTTCAATATTATAGCTGGTTTCTGTTGCAGTGGGACTGGGACTAGGAGATGGAGTGGGAGACGGACTGGGAGAGGGAGACGGACTGGGAGAGGGGTCAATGTCTGGGGTTAGAGACAAGCGCAAATCATAGGCTATCCTTTCGTTGTCTGTTCCCGATATAGAGCGAACCTCCACCGTATAATTACCATTTTGGGGGACTGTTCCCATCCAAGTTTGTACCCCTTGGACAATTTCTTGGTCATTGGGGTTACGGAGGGTGAATTCCGTCCCATTGCTATCGAGAATAATATTTAAAGTCTGTCCTTGTTCAGCATTGAAAAAATAACGCTGAGTCTCATTGGGGGATAACTCACCTTGTTCTGCAAACGGTTCATCTGGGGCCAGTTGAATGCGTTTTTCCGAGAATTGGGGGGAGGGAGAGGGGGAGGGAGAGGGAGAGGGACTAGGGGAGGGAGACGGGGAAAACGTCACCGTTTCTCTGGGGGTGGGAGAAGGAGAGGGAGGGTTTTGAGTGGTAACGCGATCGCGCAATAAAAAACTCACCAGGGCCCAAGTCCCCAACCCCGCTAACACACTGACCAACAGCGTTAACCCCACCACCTTTAACAACACATTCTCCTCCTCGGTCGGGGGTTGAAAAGGAATCACAGGACTGCGATTTTGGGATTGAGGATTAGGTCGTGGGGAGGGAGCATCTGGCCGCCGTCCCACCGCCATCGTCGCCATTTGGGACATCTCTTGACCTGGGGAGGGTTGAGGCTGTTGGGGCGGTGCAGGAGGGGTTTGTAGGGCTTTTAACGCCTGTTCTGCTGAAGAAAAGCGATCGCCCGGTCGATAACTCAACATTCGCTCTAAAACCTCAGCAAACTCCTCACTCAACGTCACCCACTCCGACCAATCCCACCCTAACTGATCCTCATCAAACAACGCTTGGGGGTCTTGTCCCGTCAACAACACCAAGGCCGTCACCGCTAAACTATACAAATCACTACTGGGATAAGCATTCCCCGTTTGAATTTGCTCACTAGGAGCATACCCCACCTTACCCACAATCGTACCCCCCTCTCCCGTCGGGGACTGAATACGGGTGGCCAACTCCTTCACCACCCCAAAATCAATCAACACAGGCAACCCATCCGACTCCCGCAACATCACATTACTCGGTGAAATATCCCGATGAATTACATTGCGGTTATGGAGATGACTCAACAAGGGTAACAACTGCTCAACAATCCCTCGCACCTCCCCTTCCTCAAAGGTTTCTCCCTTCACCATACGCTCTTGCAAATGTTCCCGGAGTGACTTCCCCTCAATATAATCTTGGACAATAAACAACCGTCCCTCCGCCTCAAACGTCGCCTGAAATTGGGGGACTTGGGGATGGTTAATTTGGTACAAAACCGCCGCCTCCCGTTGAAACAGTTCCTTGGATTTTTCCAAAGCAAAGGGCGAATCATCATAGGGGACAAGCTCTTTCAACACACAATGCTCTTGGAAGCGAGCTTGATCCACCGCCAAGTAAGTTCGTCCAAATCCCCCTTGTCCCAAGAGGCGGATCAGGCGATACCGTTGATTTAAAATCGTGTTTGGTGTCAGGGGGGGTTGCATTTGTATCGTTCCAAAATCTATCTTGAGTAAACTGTTGGTGAATGATCCCACCAGGGAGAATTACATCCGTATTTTTGCTGAAATTATGAAAACTTCATTATTTTTCGCTCATCATAGCGTTTAAATTTTTGTCTTTCCCCAAGCTCTCCCAGTGAAAATGGTAAGATGACCAAGAGATGAGGTTCAAAAATCTGCCGTGAGCCGTACTGCAACACTTAATCTTCAGCCAACGCTAACTCCTCTTTCTGATAATAATCGTTTGCGGTTATTTTCGGGTTCAGCCAATGCCCCCCTCGCGCAAGAAATTGCTCGCTACTTGGGAATGGACTTAGGCCCGATGGTCCGCAAACGGTTTGCCGATGGGGAAATGTATGTACAAATCCAAGAATCTATTCGGGGGTGTGATGTCTATTTAATTCAGCCTTGCTGCCATCCGGTCAATGATCATTTAATGGAATTATTAATTATTATTGATGCCTGTCGTCGCGCTTCAGCCCGACAAATTACGGCAGTGATTCCTTATTATTGTTACGCTAGGGCCGACCGGAAAAACGCTGGCCGTGAGTCCATTACCGCTAAACTGGTGGCCAATTTGATGACCCAAGCAGGGGCCAATCGTATTGTGGCTATGGATTTACATTCGGCCCAAATTCAGGGCTATTTTGATATCCCCTTTGATCATGTCTATGGTTCACCTGTCATTCTCAATTATCTTGCGAGTAAGCAATTAGAGGATTTAGTGGTGGTGTCTCCAGATGTCGGAGGAGTGGCCCGCGCCAGAGCTTTTGCCAAAAAACTTAATGATGCACCCCTCGCTATTATTGACAAACGTCGTCAAGCACATAATGTCGCGGAAGTGATGAATGTTATTGGCGATGTCAAGGGAAAAACGGCGGTTTTAGTCGATGACATGATTGATACTGCCGGAACAATTTGCGAAGGGGCCCGCTTTTTACGGGAAGAAGGGGCCCGCCAAGTCTATGCTTGTGCCACCCATGCGGTTTTCTCTCCTCCTGCTTTAGAACGACTGTCTAGTGGGGTTTTTGAGGAAGTTATTGTCACGAATACTATTCCTCTCCCTGAACATCAGCACTTTGAACAGTTACGAGTGTTATCGGTGGCCAATTTAATTGGGGAAACCATTTGGCGCATTCACGAAGACAGTTCGGTGAGCAGTATGTTTCGATAAGGGGTAATGGGTAATGGGTAATGGGTAATTTTGACTTTCCTATTCCTAGTCCCAGAAACCCGGTTTCTCTGGCCAACTGGGGGAGAAACCCTAAGATTTGGTTAAGAAACCGGGTTTCTCCCCTGTGCCATTTCCATTTACTGTTCTTTAACTCCTCCAATGCGGCCTAACGGCCAAAAGCGAACGGCGGCACGTCCAATAATTTTTTCTTCGGGGACAATGCCCCAACATCGGCTATCGTAACTATTTTCCCGATTATCTCCTAACACTAAATAGGAATCTTCGGGAATGGTCACAGAATTGGCCAGATACGGTTGGTCTTGTTGGAGTTGACAGACATCAACGCCAGTATTGCCGCCTTCGACAATATAATCTTCGTTTAGGGGTTCGCCATCAATATACACCTTGCCATCTTTGAGGGAGACGGTTTCTCCTGGTAAACCGACTACCCGCTTAATAAACGCATCTCGAAAATTACGGCGTTCTAAGGCTTCGGTGGGGTTAAATACCACAATATCGCCTCGTTGGGGATCATGGAAACGATAGGAGATTTTTTCGATCATTAAGCGATCGTTCACTTCGAGAGTCGGTAACATGGACTCGGAGGGGATGTAGCGAGCTTCCGCCACAAATTGACGTATCCCAACCGCCAGAACCGCACTCAGCGCGATCGTTTTGAGAGCTTCAACAGAAGTGCTTTGTAACCGGGACATAATCGCACCAAAAGAAAGAAATTACAACACAAAACTTAACTAAAACTTTGAGTAGTACCAGTATTTATAGAGGACACCTTTATCTATCATAGCTATTACGTTGCTCAATTTTAACGCTTCATGACTACTGATGTATTGATTCGCCAAGCCCATATTTTACTCCCCGATGGTCAAATGCTGTTAGGGGATGTTCTCGTCAAAAATGGGAAAATCCGGGATATTGCCTCTTTTATTGACACCAACATTGATGATCACGGTAAAGTCATAGACGCAGAAGGACTCACTTTGTTGCCTGGAGTCATTGATCCCCAAGTGCATTTCCGCGAACCGGGGTTAGAGCATAAAGAAGACCTCTTTACTGCCTCCTGTGCCTGCGCTAAGGGGGGCGTAACGTCCTTTTTAGAGATGCCTAATACAAAACCCCTCACCACCACTCAAAGTGCCTTAAACGACAAATTAGAGCGTGCTGCGGCGAAATGTTTGGTGAACTATGGGTTTTTTATGGGGGCAACGGCGGAAAATCTGCCGGATTTACGGGACGCTAATCCCAGTTGCGGCATTAAAATCTTTATGGGATCGTCCCATGGCCATTTGTTGGTCAGTACGGAAGAAGAAATCGAGCCGATTTTTGCCGAAGGTTCGCGCTTAATTGCCGTTCATGCGGAAGATCAAGCCCGCATCAACCAACGTCGTCAAGAGTTCAAAGGGGCCACTAACCCGGCCATACACTCGCAAATTCAGGATAAACAGGCCGCCCTCAATGCCACGAAATTAGCCCTGAAATTGTCTAAGAAGTATCAACGACGGTTACATATTCTCCATCTCTCCACAGGGGAGGAAGCGGAGTTGTTACGGCAAGATAAACCCAGTTGGGTGACAACGGAGGTTACTCCCCAGCATTTGTTACTGAATGTGTCGGCCTATGACAAGATTGGCACGTTGGCCCAGATGAACCCACCGTTACGCACGGAGGACGATAATGCGGTGTTGTGGCAAGCGTTGCAGGATGGGGTGATTGATTTTATTGCCACAGATCATGCTCCCCATACGTTGGAGGAGAAGGGCAAGGGGTATCCCCAGTCTCCGTCGGGAATGCCGGGGGTGGAAACTTCGTTGGCGTTGATGCTCACCCAAGCGAAAGAGGGGCGGTGTACTTATGCTCAGGTGGCCAATTGGATGTCCACTGCTCCGGCGAAAGCCTATGAAATTGCCCAAAAGGGGTTAATTGCACCGGGATATGATGCGGATTTGGTGTTGGTGGATTTACAGGAGTATCGTCCGGTGTTGCGGGAGGAAATTGTCTCGAAATGTGGCTGGAGTCCTTTTGAGGGGTGGCGGTTAACGGGTTGGCCACAATATACCCTGGTGGGGGGACAAGTGGTTTATGAAAAAGGACACATTCATACGGAGGTGCGTGGAAAGGCGTTGCAGTTTGGCATCAGTGACAATGGGTAATTTGTGTGACTGATAGCCCCCTTACTCCCTCTCCCAAGGTTGGGAGTAGGGATTAAGGGGGGTGGGTTGCTGGGTGTACCGCCCGATTTATGCAGTCAACCCGATTTATTTAGATTCGATTTGCTCAGAGTCTGAGGTGGAGGACTGGGTGTTGGTTGAAGTTGAAGTGGGGGTAGAGGAGGAGGAGGTATTGGACTCAGGTTCAGTGAGGATTTTCCACGCAGCATCTACGGCCCGTTCAAAGCGATCGCTGAAATTTTGGAACTCATTGACGAAGGTTTCCCATTGTTGGGTGGCGGTGTCTTCGATGCCTGTGATGGTCTTTTCGAGGGATTCTCGTTGTTCGTCTAACAAGAGTCCGGTATTTTGCAGGGTATTTTGGGCTTGACGCATGGCTTCGACATACGCTTCCCGTGTCATGTCTCCTGCGGATTCGAGTTGATCTTCGGTCTGTTGTTTGATGGCATCGATCAGTGACATCATGTGGTAACGGATTTCATCGGATTCGTTGGGCATTTTTTGATCGACTAATGCTCTGGTTTCCGGATTGATTTCCGATGTTCTGGTCTCAGTCTGGTTGGTTTCGTTGGGCTTGTTCGACTCTGACATGATGACTCCTGCAAGTCTCGACAGTTTCTTGTTTATGGTAACGATTTTGTCGAGAATTCTCATATAACAGTAATCAGTAATCAGTAATCAGTCAACTGATTTTAGTCAGTATTACTTCCCCATCTCTCCTATCTCCCCCATCTTCCCTTTGTGTCCTTTGTGTCTTTGTGGTTCAACCGTCAACTATCAACTCTCAATTCCCAACTCCCATCTCCCCGAAAGGGGGGAACATCTTGGGGAGGGTTGCGTCACAATGGGGGGAAAACTGGTTGTCTGTGGGTCTGTTATGAAACTTGTGTCTTCTTGCTTTCTCGTTTCTCTTGGTATTGTGTTGTCTCCTGCCGCGCTGGCCGAATCTCGGGAAACCGAATCGCCGTCTCCTGCGGTTTTTGTCGCTCCGATGAGTCCTACTGATGGGTCGCTGGATTCTTTATTTACGGTGCAGGAGGAGGAGTTGGCGGTTTCTACGACGGTTAATTTGTCGGGGTTTACGTCTGAACCGTTTACGGTGGCCCAAGAGAGTCCGGAGGAGGAGGAGACGAGTCCAGAGGGTAGCGAGGACGCTTTGGACGGGGAGACGGAGGAAGCGGAGGAGACGGGTGAGGATTTATTGGAGTTAACGCCAGACGAGGAGGCGATGAATGAGCAGTTGGCGGAAGCCGATCGCCTTTGGTTAGCGGGAGAGGAGGAGGCTGCGCGGGAACAGTATCGGCAGGCTAAACCGCCGTTTAGTCTTGAGGAGGAGGAGTTGGCGGTTTTGGATAAGGCGTTTTATGAGGCGGAGGAGTTGTCCCCTGCCGGGTCTGTGTATTGGCGGAATCATCAGGAGGGGTTGGCGGCGAATTTAGAGAGTAAGATTTTCGCGCCTTTGGATTTATTGTTGGAGGAACAACCGGCGTTTATTCCGGGGTATGTGAGTTATGCGGAGGCACTGCGCGATCGCAACCGGATTGAGGAAGCTGTCGAAATTGTGACGCTGGGGACGACGCGCTATCCCAATGAACCAGAATTGGTGGATTTGGCGGTTGAGGTGCAAAATGAGGCGGAACAGTGGTTAGAAGCGTCTCTCACGGCTCGTCAGTTTGCGGTGTTTAATCCTGATCATCCCCGATCTGAGGAGTTTTTACAATTGGCGGAGCAAAATTGGGAACGGTATCAGAGTCATCTTCGCTCTAAATTAACGCAAAATGCGATCGCAAATGTCATCACTGGGGCCGCCGGGTTTGCGTTAACCGGGAATCTAGGAGGGCCAATTTCTGCGGTACAAAGCAGTATGTTATTGATGCGAGGAGAGGACCGGGTGGGGGAAGTGTACACCAACCGGATTTTAGACCAGGCCCCTCTCCTAGAAGATGAGGAGGTGTTAAATTATGTTCGAGAGGTGGGCAATAAGCTCACGGAAGTGGCAGGACGGGATGAGTTTAATTACGAGTTTCACGTCATTTTAGAAGAAGACCTCAATGCGTTTGCTCTCCCTGGGGGTAAAATTTTCGTGAATGCGGGGGCTATTCTAGAAACTAACTCAGAAGCGGAGTTTGCGGGGTTATTAGCCCACGAAATCTCCCATGCGGTCTTATCTCACGGGTTTCAGTTAGTCACCCAAGGCCAACTAACTGCTAGTGTGGTGCAGTTTGTGCCGTATGTGGGGGGCCTAGCGACTAATGTTTTGGTGTTTAGTTACAGTCGGGAGATGGAACAACAAGCGGACTATTTTGGGACGCGCATTTTGTCTGCAAGTGGTTATGCGTCTGATGGAATGCGGAATTTAATGGAAACATTAGGGGAACAAGATCACCCCACTCCTCCGCAATGGTTATCTACTCACCCAGATACGGACAACCGGGTTAAATATTTAGAGGCATTAATTTTAAATAATGATTATGACCGTTATGGGTTTGAAGGGGTAGAAACTCACACCCGTATCCGGGAACGAGTGGCGGATATTTTAGCGGAAGAAAAGGAGGAATAATTGGTGATTGGTTATGGGGGGAAGAAACTGGGTTTCTGTTGACCATTTTGTCCCAATATTATTACTTTGGATAGAAACCTGGTTTCTCATTTACTTGGACAATAACTAACAACAAAATAAAAAACTTATTTTACACAAGTTTCTAGTAATGCTTCGACTCCCATGACTGGAATAATGGGAGTTTTTAACTGTTGGGAGACTTCGGCAACAGTGACATCATCTAAAAATACTGTGTCATCATGTTTTAACATGACAGAAGGTAATAAAATGGCTTCCCCTAAGTCTTTTCCTTTTAATCCTTTGATTAAATCTTGTCCGGTTAACAGTCCGGTTACTGTAATGTCTTGTCCCCAATATTGACTATTTAATGGGGCGATTTTTAGCGTTAATCCTTCCACTGCATTTAATTGGTCTAATAAGGGCTGAAATGCTACCTCAACGGCATTTCCGACAACCCATGTATAAGATTTTGGGGTTTCAATTTTAGCAGGTAATATCGCTTTAGCGGTAGCTTGAAATTGTTTAATAAATTGACGAATTGAACCGACTCCGTTGCCAATTTGCGGATAGTCTTCATAATGGGATTCTGGGGGTAATTCTTCTTGGGCAATTAAAAACCATTCGTCCGCTAACCAAGCAAATGTTGTGCCAAATTGTTGTTGAAATTTAGTTTGTAATTGTTGAACTTGGTTAATGACTTCTTTGGCTTTTTCTCGACTTACAGGAATTAACTCATCTTCTTGAGGCCGAAAGCGAGTTAACCCCACGGGGACGACTGCCGCAGAAATAATGGCCGGGATGTCTCCTTGATGAAAGGAGGCTAAGTCTAAGAGGGTTTTTTCTAAGTGAATTCCGTCATTAATACCAGGACAAACGACGACTTGCGCGTGAATTTGTAAGCGTCTTTCTTGAAACCATTGAAACTGGTCTAAAATTTGTCCAGCACGAGGATTTTTTAATAAGCGACTGCGAATTTCTGGTTCGGTTGCGTGGACGGAAACATAGAGAGGGGAGAGACGTAGGGTTTCAATGCGGTCCCATTCTTTTTGGGTTAAGTTGGTGAGGGTTAAATAACTGCCGTAGAGGAAACTTAACCGATAGTCGTCGTCTTTTAAATAAAGGGTTTCTCGTTTACCGGGGGGTTGTTGATCAATGAAACAGAAGGGACAACGATTATTACATTGAATTAACCCATCAAATAAGGCGGTTTCAAATTCTAATCCTAAGTCGTCGTCGTAATCTTTTTCAATTTCAATTTCGTGAATTTCTCCGTTTGCGTCAAGGACTTTTAATTCTAAAATTTCCTCAGCGCAAAGATACTGATAATCAATTAAATCTCTAGGTTGTGTCCCATTAATCGCAATAATAGCATCTCCCACTTCAAAGCCAATTTCTGCGGCGATGGACTGGGGGAGAACGTTACTAATTTTTGCCGGACGAAGGGTAGAAAGACTCATAATTACTTGCAGTCTAGAGAATTATAGACGGTTTGTGCCAGTTGTTCGGGCTGTTGTCCATGGGTAAAAATCGAGACATAGCGATCGCTCCCTTGGTAATTATCTAAAATCGTACTATAGGTGATTGCTGGTTGGGGGTTCGCAAATTCTGGCGCGTTAACGGTTCCTTCTTGAATGATAATGGTGACCGGTTGCTCACAAAGGGTACTGTCCATCTGGCGTGTCGTGGTAAACGTATAAGTTGTACCGACTTGAGCAGCAATCGTTTGGTGATATTGTTCTTGCAACTGCTGATGTTGACTTTTTTCGATCTCTTGGGGAATTTTACTCACCGTTAAAAGCACATTAGGCGGATCAGTTGTGCTAGTGACTTGAGACATTTCAAATCCCAACAAGGTCATCGTCATATACCCTTGATCTCCCCCCGGAATCTCATAACTAAATAGAGATTGAACTTTCTTTTTGGCTTCTTCTGGTTCAATGGAGACATCTATGGTTCGACTGAGTAAAAACCCCAATCCCAAGCTACCTAACACAACGAGGGAAAAACATCCCCCACAACCAATTCCGATCCATTTCCAAACATTGGTAGATTGTTTCTCTTGAGGTTGATCGGCATCTGAAAAGCTCATAATGTTCTCTCTCTGGTTAAATAAACCACCCTAACCCGACTCCACCGAGAATGAACACGCCAAATATTACCCGATACCAGACAAATACCCAAGTGCTTTGTCGTTGTAAATAGCGAATTAACCACGCGATCGCTAAATAAGAAAAAATAGCCGAAGAAATTGTCCCCACTATTAACGGCATTAAATTCGCGCCACTGACTCCCGCATCAATGACATCGGTTTTTAATTGTACCAAGCCAGCCAGCGTAATGGCAGGAATCCCCAACAGAAAGGAAAATCGCGCCGCCGTGGCCCGTTCAAGGCCAAAAAATAACCCGGCGGTAATGGTTGATCCGGAACGAGACACCCCAGGAATTAAAGCTAAGGTTTGGGCAACTCCCATAATAATGCCGTCTTTTGTGCCCAGTTTGTCAAACCCGCGTAACCGAGACCCCAGTTTCTCTGCAAATCCTAACAGTAAGCCCATAATAATGGAAGCGATCGCAATGGCCGTCATACTGCGAATCGGTGAATTATCCAAATCCGGCACTAATGCCTTTAATAATAAACCAAAAAATACGATGGGCAACGTTCCCACCGCTATCCCCACCGCTATTCGTAAATCCGTCGCCTGGTAATTCTTCTTCTGTAACGCAGTCCAGGCCCCAAAACTCAAATGAACAATATCCGCCCAAAAATACCATAATACCGCCGCAATACTCCCCAACTGAATCACCGCCGTAAACGTCACCCCCGGATCACCCCACCCCAAAAAAACAGGTACGGCCTTCAAATGGGCCGTGCTACTAATAGGGATAAACTCCGTCAACCCCTGAACTGCCCCCAAGATCACCGCTTGTAGGAAATTCAGGGATTGCGCGGGAGAACTGGGAGTCGGAGTATCTTGGGCCAGGGCCAGTTGAGTGGTTAAGGCCGAAAGCGCGATCGCCCAACCCAACCCAATCGCCATTCCCCCCAGCCAATTAAAAACTTTTTCTGTGGTCATTTCATTTGAACAACAAACAACAACTAAGGCAAAAACCGATCCAAAGCGGCCTTTAACTCCTCTAACTCCGCCTCAATATTCCCCTCATGGGCGGCCCGGGCCACACACTCACTTAAATGTTCATCCAAAATGAGCCGAGCCACCCGGTCTAGGGCCCCCCGCACCGCCGCCACTTGGATCAACACCTCCGGACAATGACGATCTTCACTCACCATCGTTTTAATCCCCCGAATATGCCCCTCAATCCGGGAAAGCCGATTGACAATTTTTCGCCTTGACTCCGCACTATGAGCGTGATTATGGCCATGATCATGATCGTGAGGAGGAATCCCTTCGTCTAAATATCGATCAAGGGAACTGGGATGATTAGAATTTACCTGTGTCAATGCTCGTTTCTCCTGAATTAATCAATCAAAGGAAGAGAAAGAGGACAAAGAAAATTACCTTTCTCTCTCCTCTTATTGTCCTCATTTCTTCCCGTAGCGAGCATCTGTCGCCCGGAAGTCTTTATCCTAGGTTATTCCTCCTCGTGATCTAAGAGGACATCGGGATTACTCTCAATAAAACTAGGGTCATTCTCCGTCGGATTCTCCGGATCATAGTCTAAATTGTAATTCCGGGCCGTTTGGTCATCTAAAACCATATCCTCTCCCAGAGTATGGGACTCATCCATCGCGCCCCCAGGGGTGTACTGAGACTCATAGGCAGCCCCGTCGCCATTTCCGGCGCGAGATGACCCATTGCCATCCCAATCTAACGCCCCATTGGGCATGGCCTCCTCGGGGGTATTAAACCCAGTCCCGGCGGGAATCAAACGCCCGATAATCACGTTTTCTTTCAAGCCGCGCAACCAGTCAGATTTTCCTTCAATGGCCGCCTCGGTGAGAACCCGTGTGGTTTCTTGGAAGGAAGCCGCCGAGATGAAGCTGTCGGTGTTCAGGGAGGCTTTGGTGATCCCCAATAACACCGGAGTATATTGCGCAGGCGCACCCCCGGTAATGCCCATGGCTTCGTTCACCTGTTCAACTTGGCGTAATTCCACCAACTCCCCAGGCAACATGGTGGTATCCCCACCATCGTCAATACGCACTTTCGAGGTCATCTGCCGGACAATTACCTCAATGTGTTTGTCGGAAATATCAATCCCTTGGGACTGATAAACCCCTTGGACACTTTCCACAAGGAAGATTTGCGCTTTTTGTAAGCCAAATAAAGCCGCCTCGTAAACCCCCATTTCTTCTTGATAATGCTCGAAGAAGGTTTCTAAGATTTCGTGGGGGTTGGGGAGTCCGTCGGTGAGGGGTTCAGCCACACCCACTTGTTGTCCATCGGTGACGATGACATTTTGCCCAGGGCTGAGGGCATAATCGGTGATCACGCCATCGTCTTCAATGACTTTCACTTCGACCGATTCATCTTCCCCGTAAATGACTTGGGCCTGTCCAGGACGACGGGCAATAATACAGCCTTCTTTGGGCCGACGGGCTTCTAAAAGTTCTTCAATCCGAGGTAAACCTTGGATGATGTCCCCGGTTTTTGACCGTTCAAACACCAGTAACACCAAGTTATCCCCCCGTTGTACTAAGTCGCCGTCATTGACTTGTAAAATTGCCCCTGGGGAGACGCGGTAGGGACGGGCGGTGCGGAGGGTGACGTTGTTATTTTCCACCGCCACGACTTGGCCGGAGTTGTGGGCCGTGACTCCGGTGGCAAGGTTTTGGCCGGCTACCACTAAATCCCCAACTTGGACGTTGGGTTGTTTGTCTAATTCTAGGGTAAAGCGATCGCTCTCCCGAACAATCAACACCCGGCGAATGGCCTCTAACCCAGAGCGAATGCCGCGCACTTCCCCTTCTTCTCGACATTGAATTTCCGTGCGGGCCACCACGGCACCTTGATCAATCTCTTGCCCATCTTCTACGAGAATGCGGGTTTTCGTGCCGCCGCCTAACGCATCGGCTTCCACATCCCGACGAATGACCAAAGATTCCAGAATGACAATTTGTAATTGATATTCGGGGAGGTCTGCTTCTTCATCAATGGCGACTAACTCAATGTCGGCGTTTAAGCTGGCTACATCGCTTTCTTCTAAGTTAGGCGACTCCAGTTCTAAAATGAGTTGGGTACTGAGGAGATCCACCCCATCTACTGATTTAATCCGTTCTCCGTCTTTATAGGCGATGCGCTGCACGGCCCGCAGGGAAATCCGTTGACCACTGCTTTCGTTGATGGAGTCTTGGGAGGGAACATCTGGTTCATCGGCCACGGGATATTCTACCACAGGCCGCAGTAATAAGGCCATCCCTTCGGGGGTGTCCACATATTCCCCGTATTTCAATTCCTCTAGGACTAACCCAGGGATAATTTCTGTGCCGGGTTGCAGCAGTTGTTCGTCGGCATCTACTAAGGGGGGTTCGTCTAAGAGGTGTAAGTCACCAGGTTTGACGGTGACTTCTCGGAGAATGTCGTTTTTCTGGACAATTTCCACGATACCGGAGGATTGACAGAAGATGTCTTTGACGACTTCGGCCCCGGCTTCTACATATTGCCCTTCTTCGACGACTAGGAGGGAGATGTCTTTATTGACTTCGTGGCATTCTTCGGGAATCCAAATTAAAGACCCGCCTTTGGTGATTTCGTAGCCTTGTTTTTTCCCTTGTTTACTGACTTCTAACCCCGCATAGCGCACTACGCCGCCTGTGTTGGTGCGATAATGGTCGTCTTCGAGTTCGGCCACGACTTGATGATTTTGGACTTTTGTGCCGGGGGTGGCTTTCAGGAGGAAGCGTTGACCGTTGGCGGTTTCGATCATGTATTGTTCCCGGCCTCCGGTGCCGGCCCGTTGGACTTTGGCTTGGTCCAGTTGGACGGAGGCGGTGATGATTTCAATTTCCCGGCTGTTGGCGGTGAGACGGACAACCCCACCGTGGGCGGTTTTCAGTTGGGTTTGGGCGAGGACATCTCCGGGTGTTACGCGATCGCCGTTCTGTACCACCGCTTCGGCCCCTGGCAGTAAGTTATACACTTCCCCAGAAAGCACCCAAAGCAGTCCCCCCCGTTGGGCAATATGGGTGATGTTCCCTTGACGGTCGGTTTTTTCTTCGCTGATCAACCGATCAAAAAGCACTTCTCCGGCCAAGTCGGAGGCCACGTCTTTGGTGGCTTTTTCTGTGGACCGTTGCCGTTTCAGGGCGACTTCTGCCAACAGTTGGCCTTCCTCCACTTTATCCCCTTTATGCACAAAGAGCAGAGACCCGGCAGTGACGGGATAGGTGAAGCGTTCGCCGTTGTCTCCTAGGAGGATTAAATCCCCAGGAAGCTCCACTTGTTCCCGTTCGTCCCCGTGACGGGTGCGGACGGGGCGGCTTTTCAGTTTGTTGTCAAAGTCAATGGTGCCAGAGTATTTGGCTTTGTCTTGACGGGCCACTTCCCCGGTAAATACCCCTCCGGTGTGGAAGGTCCGCATGGTTAACTGGGTTCCTGGTTCACCGATGGATTGGGCGGCGATAATGCCCACGGCTTCCCCTAAGTCCACTTTCTTCCCGTGGGCTAAACTCCAGCCGTAGCAGTGTTGACAGACGCTGCGGGCCGCTTCACAGGTGAGGGGCGATCGCACTTTCACTGTGTCCACACGCTCCTCAATTTGTTTGGCTAAATCATCGGTGACTTCTTGGTTACGGTGGGCAATAATTTCTCCGGTTTCAGGATCAACCACATTTTCCCCTAAGAGACGACCAAAGAGGCGATCGCTCAACGGAATCAACGTCCGTTCCCCATCCTTCATGGCCGTCAGCGTAACTCCCCGTTCGGTCCCACAGTCAAATTCCCGAACAATCACATCCTGACTCACATCCACCAGACGACGGGTTAAATACCCAGAGTCGGCAGTCCGTAATGCCGTATCCACCAACCCTTTCCGCGCACCGTAGGAGGAGATAATATACTCCGTCACCGTCAGTCCTTCCCGGAAATTCGTTTTAATGGGTAAGTCAATAATCTCCCCTTGGGGATCAGCCATCAACCCCCGCATTCCCACTAACTGCCGGACTTGGGATAAATTCCCCCGCGCCCCACTAAACGCCATCATATAAACACTATTAAGCGGATTCGTGGCTTTAAAATTCACCACCACCTCATCTTTCAGAGCTTCCGAGGTACTATTCCACGTATCAATTACCTTTTGGAAACGCTCAACCTCGGTAATATCGCCCGTCCGATACCGTTCCTCGGTTTTATGAATTTCCGACTCCGCCTCCGCCAACATTTTTTTCTTAATCGGCGGAATTTGCAAGTCATCAACACTAATCGAAACCCCAGCTTGCGTCGCATACCGAAATCCCATCGCCTTGAGTTCATCAGCAACCTGAGAACACCGCGCACTCCCATAGTTCGTATATGCCCAAGCAATGAGTTTCTTTAATTGCCCTTTATCAACAATCCGGTTATAAAACGTCGGTTCTTTGGCCATGGTATCAGTAATCAGTAATCAGTAATCAGTAACCAGTAATCTGTTACCAGTAATCAGTTCAGTTCGCAATTTATAGTTGATCTTAACCCGTTTTAACGGGTTTTAGCTCTGAGCCTTGGGTTTTAACCCAAGGTTCAACAACCAACAATCAACAACCAACAACTAACTCACCAACGCATCCCGAATAGTCTTGTTATAAATAATGCGTCCTGGTGTCGTATAAATAAACTGAAACTCCCGGCCATCCGGCGTTTTCCGTAAAAAGCGCGTGGGATGAATGTCTCCATTCTCTCCTTGTCGATGACCATAATACTCAAGGGTTGCGTCGCCCTCTTTTTCCTCATGGAGTAACTCATCTTGTTTCGGCTGCATATCCACTTTGCCAGGGTAACGCAACCAAATAAACTCATGGGTTTTCAGTTGACCTTGTTCATACGCCTTAATGGCATCTTCCATCGACCCAAAACGGCGAATTGTACGCGCTTTAATGGTATCTAACACCGCTTGCTGAGAATCAAAGGTTTTATGAAAATCCGGTGCAGGGTTTTCGGCAGTCAAATAATAGCAACCTAACACCATATCCTGAGACGGTGCGACAATGGGTTTACCCGTTGCGGGGGATAAAATGTTGTGACAAGCCAACATTAATAACCGCGCTTCCGCTTGCGACTCTAGGGATAACGGCACATGAACCGCCATTTGGTCCCCGTCAAAGTCCGCATTAAAGGCCGGACAGACTAACGGGTGTAACTGAATAGCCCGCCCTTCTACTAAAATCGGTTCAAAGGCTTGAATCCCCAAACGGTGCAAGGTAGGCGCACGGTTGAGCATAACGGGGTGTCCCGCAATGACTTCCTCTAATACCCCCCAAACCGAGGCATCGCCCCGTTGAATGAGCTTTTTAGCGGCTTTAATGTTATTCACCATACCGCTTTTAATCAGACGGTGAATGACAAAGGGTTGGAATAACTCAATGGCCATTTCTCGCGGCAACCCGCACTGATAAATCTTCAGCTTCGGCCCCACCACAATAACCGACCGTCCAGAATAGTCCACCCGTTTCCCTAACAGGTTTTGCCGGAAACGCCCTTGTTTCCCTTCGATAATGTCCGAGAGGGACTTGAGAGGACGGTTATTCGCCCCCACCACGGTGCGGCCCCGTCGTCCATTATCAATCAATGCGTCCACCGCTTCTTGCAGCATCCGCTTCTCATTACGGACAATAATTTCTGGGGCCAAAATCTCCTGTAACCGCGCCAAACGGTTATTACGGTTAATCACCCGGCGATACAAGTCGTTTAAGTCCGAGGTGGCAAACCGTCCCCCATCTAACTGCACCATTGGCCGTAAATCCGGCGGAATAACGGGAATGGCCGTCACAACCATCCATTCTGGCCGCGACCCAGTGGCGATAAAGTTATCAATGACCCGTAGGCGTTTAATTAACTTGGCACGTTTCTGTCCTTTAGACCCGGCAATTTCTTCCCGGAGTTTCTCCGCTTCTTCTTCCAGGTTCACTTCTTCGAGTAAACGCTGGACGGCCTCAGCCCCAATGCCGACTTCGACTCCCATTAACTCGGTATCTTCAACAAAAAGCTGTTCTTCAATTTCCAGCCATTGGTCTTCGGTCAATAACTGGCGATACTGCAAGTTACTGGCGTTACCGGAGTCTAGAACCACATAGGCGTTAAAATAAACAATCTGTTCCACATCTCGCAGGGGCATATCCAAGAGAATACTCAAATAACTGGGAATCCCTTTGAGATACCAAACGTGGGTGACGGGGGCGGCCAGTTTAATATAGCCCATGCGGTGACGACGGACGCGAGATTCGGTCACTTCTACACCGCAGCGTTCACAAACAATGCCCCGATGGCGCACCCGTTTATATTTGCCGCAGTGACATTCCCAGTCTTTGGCGGGGCCAAAAATTCGCTCACAGAATAAGCCATCCATTTCCGGTTTCAGTGTCCGGTAGTTGATAGTTTCGGGTTTGGTCACTTCGCCAACAACTTGACCATTGGGCAGACTCCGTTCTCCCCACTGACGAATGCGTTCTGGCGAGGCTAAACCAATTTTGACGTAATCAAAGCGTTGTGGTTGTTTGCTCATATTTGGGTGATTGGTGATTGGTTAAGGAAGGGAACAGGGAACAGTACAGTAAACAGTAGTTGACGTGAAAGTTTGATCTTCTCACTGCATGGCCTTGAACAGGGAACAGTACAGTAAACAGTAGTTGACGTGAAAGTTTTATCCTCTAACTGCATGGCCTTCCCCACTGTTTACTGTTTACTGATTACTGTTTACTGTCTAAACTTCGTCTTCTTGTAAATCTTCGGTGGTGAGAGATTCATAGGTGGGACGAGAGGGAGTGCGACGGCGTTCATGGTCGGCCATTAGGTCAACTTCGGCATCATCGCTTGTGCCATCCATGGCGGGATCGACTTTATGAACGGCAATGTCTAAGCCCAAGGACTGGAGTTCGCGCATTAACACTTTGAAGGACTCCGGTGTACCGGGGCGAGGGATGGGTTTGCCTTTGACGATCGCATTTAAGGCTTCGTTTCGTCCCTGCATATCGTCGGATTTCACCGTCAGTAACTCTTGCAGGGTATAGGCTGCCCCGTAGGCTTCCAATGCCCACACCTCCATTTCTCCGAAACGCTGTCCGCCTTGTTGCGCTTTTCCGCCCAAGGGTTGCTGCGTGACCAAGGAGTAAGGACCGGTGGACCGGGCGTGAATCTTATCGTCAACTAGGTGAACCAGTTTCAGCATATAGGCAATACCCACTGTTACTGGGTGGTCAAAGGCTTCTCCGGTGCGTCCGTCGTAAACTTGGATTTTACCGGGGTTATTTTCATCAAAGACCCAATCCCGTCCGGCTTTATTACTGGCTTCTGTGAGTTTGCCGTGGACGGTTTCCCGGCTTTGTTCTTCTCCGTACATTTCGTCAAAGGGAGTCACTTTAAAGCGAACCCCTAAGTTTTCCCCCGCCCAACCAATGAGACATTCAAAGACTTGTCCCACGTTCATCCGGGAGGGGACTCCCAAGGGGTTGAGGACTAAATCGACGGGGCGACCATCGGGGAGATAGGGCATATCTTCCATGGGCAGGATACGGGAAATAATCCCTTTGTTCCCGTGGCGACCGGCCATTTTGTCCCCGACTTGGATTTTCCGTTTTTGGGCGACGTAAACCCGAACGACCATGTTCGCACCGGGGGGCAGTTCGTCTCCTTGTTCACGGGTGAAGACGCGCACATCGACGACGCGCCCTTTTTCTCCGTTGGGGACGCGCAGGGAGTTATCCCGTACATCTCGCGCTTTTTCTCCGAAGATGGCGCGGAGGAGTTTTTCTTCGGGGGGTTGGTCGGATTCCCCTTTGGGGGTGACTTTCCCGACGAGGATGTCGCCAGACTCGACCCAGGCCCCGATGCGGATAATACCTTGTTCGTCTAAGTGACGGAGGGCATCTTCCCCGACGTTGGGAATTTCACGGGTGATTTCTTCGGGACCGAGTTTGGTTTGTCGGGCTTCGATTTCGTATTTTTCGACGTGAATACTGGTGTAAACGTCGTCAATAACCAGTCGTTCGCTGATGAGGATGGCATCCTCGTAGTTGTAGCCTTCCCAGGGCATATAAGCCACTAGGATATTCTGACCGAGGGCAATTTCACCGCCTTCGGTGGCTGACCCGTCGGCGAGGACTTGACCAGGAACGACGGGTTCTTCGGGGAAGACGAGGGGCCGTTGGTTTAAGCAGGTGTCTTGGTTGGACCGTTGATATTTTTGCAGTTCATATTCGATTTCATCAATAATAACCGGAGGTTTGGGAGGCAATTTAACTTCTACTTTTGCTTGTTTCCGGAAAATACTACTCAAAACTTTGACTGCATCACCCAGAATTTGAGGAATACGGCGAAGTATCGTATCTTCCTCAAGTGCTGTTTTAACATTTACTCCCAATCGAACAAAGTTGTTGAATACATTTTGCTTAACAATTGCTTGAATTGATAAAGCAGTGAAATCTATTGCCTGAGTCACATAAGGTTTGAGGTTCGTTGACAAGAGCGAAATAAACATATTAGGAGTAAATTTGGCAGGTAGTTTCGCTATTGTCATCTTGATTAGCCAATCAATGCCAATATTCATTAACCAATTGGCCAGAATGTCAGCTAACCAATCTATCGAGCGTTCTACTATTTTAGGAAGATGAACGCCTTTTCCAGGAAGAAATTGTGCAATTGCCTCCTTGATAGAGTCAGAGATGGTAGTTTTCAGAACATCAGGATCTGCAATTCGATCCAGTACACTACCAATAGCAGAAGCACCAATAGCTCCCCCTGTCAGACTTATTAGTTTGCCATAGATAGCGTAAGCCAATACATCGCTTAAACGGCTACCTACAAAGCGAACCAACATATCTAGTAAATCGCTATCTGTAGGTGGAATGACTGGTTCTTCCACACGGACTCGGACTCGTTCTGCGTCCACATAACTCACTGTGCCGTGATGACGGGAGACGACCACCATTCCGGAGTCGCGGGCGGCTTGGGCTTCTAAGCCTGTTCCTACGAGGGGCCGTTCCGGTTTTAAGAGGGGGACGGCTTGACGCTGCATATTTGACCCCATGAGGGCGCGGTTTGCGTCGTCGTGTTCGAGGAAGGGGATAAGGGAGGTGGCGACGGAGACAATTTGCATCGGGGAAACAGCCACGTAGTCCACTTGTTCGGGGGAAGTGGTGGAAAATTCCTGCCGATAGCGGACGGGGACTTGGCTTCCGAGGATGTGGTTGTCGTCGTCGGTGGCTACGTCACCGGGGGCTACCCGTAGGTCGTCTTCTTGGTCGGCGGTGAGGTATTCGGGGTCGAGGTCATAACGAACGCGCCCGTTTTCGGCTCGATAGTAGGGGGTTTCGATGAAGCCGTATTCGTTGACGCGGGCATAGGTAGCGAGTGACCCGATGAGTCCGGCGTTGGGGCCTTCGGGGGTTTCTACGGGGCAAATGCGTCCGTAGTGGGAGGGGTGAATGTCTCGGACGGCAAAGCCGGCACGTTCACGGGTGAGTCCCCCAGGCCCGAGGGCGGAGAGTCGCCGTTTGTGGGTGAGTTCTGCGAGGGGGTTGGTTTGGTCCATGAATTGGGAGAGTTGGGAAGACCCGAAGAACTCTTTGATGGCGGCGACGAGGGGTTTGGGGTTGACGAGGGAGGCGGGGGTGAGGCTGTCGGCTTCCGAGACGGTCATCCGTTCCCGGATGATGCGTTCGAGGCGGTTGAGTCCCACGCGCACTTGGTTTTGTAGGAGTTCCCCAACGGAACGAACCCGACGGTTGCCGAGGTGGTCGATGTCGTCGGTACTACCTGCGTCAAATTCTAGGTTGATCAGGTAGTTGATGGCGGCCATGATGTCCTCTTGGGTGAGGGTGCGGGTGGTGTCGGGGGTGTTGAGTCGTAGTTTTTTGTTGAGTTTGTAGCGGCCGACTTTGCCGAGGTCGTAGCGTTTGTTGTCGAAGAAGCGGGACTCTAGGAGTTGGCGACCGCCGTTGACGGTAGGGGGTTCCCCGGGCCGGAGTTTTTTGTATAACTCCATGAGGGCTTCTTCTTCGGTGGGGTTGCCTTCTTTGTCGAGGGTTTTTTGGTAGTAGTCGGGATGCCGCAGGCCGTCCATGATCTCGTTGTCGGTAAGGCCGATGGCTTTGAGGAGGACTTGGGCGGAGAGTTTGCGGGTTTTGTCGATGCGGACCCAGACGAGGGCGTTTTTGTCGGTTTCAAATTTCAGCCAGGCCCCTCGGTTGGGGATGAGGGAGGCGGAGTAGGTGCGCCGTCCGTTTTTGTCGGTTTCGGATTTGTAGTAAACGCCGGGGCTACGAACGATTTGGTTGACGATGACTCGTTCTGCGCCGTTAATAATGAAGGTGCCGCGATCGGTCATCAGGGGCAGGTCGCCGATGAAGACTTCTTGTTCTTTGATTTCTCCGGTTTCTTTGTTGATTAGGCGGGTGGGGACGTACATCTGTACGCTGTAGCTGGCATCCCGGCGTTTGGCTTCGTCAACGTCGTATTTGGGGGCGTGGAGGGTGTATTTTTCGCCGATGAAGTGGAGTTCGAGTTTGCCTGTGTAGTCGGTGATGGGGGAGAAACTGTTCAGTTCTTCGATTAACCCGGCTTCAAGAAACCAACGGAAGCTGGCGCGTTGAATTTCGATGAGGTCGGGGAGAAGATGGTAGGTTAGGTTAGTCATGTTTTTTTGGCTCAAGGTGGCTGACATTGTAAGCCCTCAAGGACTTACTACGAACTTATGAACGGGGTTTACACTCGTACTAGACGGACGGTTTTTTTAAACTGGGGATGTGAGTTACTCCCGATAAACGACAAGGGGTTTAATGAGACACCCTCTAGGGGGCTGTGGGGGAGGGGGTTGAATGCTTTTTTTCTCTCCCTTGGAGTCCCCACCCTACCTCTCTCGGTGAGTCTAGGGGGGTGTTATGGGGTGGGTTGCGGCAAGCCAAAGAGTTGGCAAGCGTTGGCCGTGGTGGTTTGGGCTAAGGTGTCCAAGTCTTCTTGACGCAGTTGGGCCAAGGTTTCGGCAACATAGCGAACGTTGGCGGGTTCATTGCGTTTCCCTCGTTTGGGGACGGGGGCCAGAAAGGGACAGTCGGTTTCGATCAGGAGGCGATCGCGTGGCACAATTTTGGCAGATTCTTGCACGGCTTTGGCGTTTTTAAAGGTGACGATGCCACTAAAGCTAATATAGAAGCCGAGATCGAGAAACCAAGCGGTTTCTTCTGGTGTTCCGCCCCAACAGTGCATTACGCCCCGTGGGGGCTGTTTTTGCTGTTGGAGTAGCTCGCGCAAATCTGAGGCTGCGTCCCGACAGTGAATAATGACGGGTTTGTCGAGGTCTGCCGCAATTTCCAGTTGGGCTTGACAAACGTCCCTCTGGTGTGCTTGATTTTCGGCTTTATAATAATCTAGCCCGAGTTCACCAATGGCGACGACTCGGGAGTCTGCACAGGCAAATTCCCGAATTTGGTCTGCGGTGTCGGCGGTCCATTGGTGGGCATCCAAGGGATGTAACCCCACCGCAAAGGATAATTCGGGAAGTCGATCAGCTAATGCTTGTGTTTTTGGAAATTCACTGGGTTCGACACAGGAATGGACGAGACGCACCACCCCTGCTTCTTTCCAGCGTTGTTGTAAGGCTTCCAAGTCAGCTTGGAAGACATCAAAGTTAATGTGAACGTGCGTATCAATTAACTGCATTGAAACCCAGTTGTTCGGCCTTGCTTGTGAGGATAATACAGTGTTGGCCACTGTCAATCACCCCCTTGGCGACTGGAGCTAGATGGCTCGATCGCTCCTTTCTCATTCTAGGATGTTAAATCCAAAGTGGGGGGTGAGAATGGCAAGTTTAGGAACTTGCTGTGGCTGCCGGGGTGGTTTGGGTTTCCGGGTTGGTGGTGCTAAGTCGCCAATATTTGGCGAGACGGGCTTTTTTTCTTGCACCGTTGTTGGCGTGCAGCACTCCCCGTTTTACAGATTTGTCGATTTTGCGGTAAGCGTTGGAGAGTGCTTGATTCACTCGTTCTTGGGCTTCCGATGAGGGTTGGGCAACATACTCATCGACGGCAGTAAAATAGGTTTTCATTAAGGTTTTTACTGACGATTTATAGGCTTTGTTGCGGAGGCGGTTTCGTTCCGCGATTTCGATACGCTTGATTGCAGATTTTGAGTTAGCCACAGTCTTCCTCAAGAAAAGATTACAAAGAAAAGATTACATTGACAATTCCCTAGTTTAATGCTAGGAGAATTTATTTAGTTAGGTTTTCCCGGATGGGACGCGAACCTTGGGCGAAAAACACGAAAAATAAAACGCGGAAAACAAAACGCGGAAAATAAAACAATTTGACAGGTCTAGGTTTTGACAGGTCTAGGTTTTCTAGACAGTCTGCTGTTCTGTAAGTCCCCGTGGGGCTACAGTTGAGGGTATTTTCTTGGGTTACGTCCTTTTGAGTCACGTTTTTATTGAGTCACGTTTTTCGGTTACGTCCTGGGAAAGGCAAAGATTTTAATTTTAAGCCATCCAATCCATAAGGTGTCTGTTAGACACAGTAAGTTCATACAGTCAGTTCATACAGTCAGTTCATACAGTCAGTTCATACAGTCAGTTCATACAGTCGGTAATGAGTTCCAAAACAGCAAGTCAGCGACAGAAGGTTTGGGTGGTAAACTTAGGACATACTAATATAACATCGTTTTGAGTCACTCGACAAGAGTGAATGGGGGGGGGAGATTGGAAGTAGTCTTGGGAAAGTGTAAAATTCCTCCCCTCAAGTAGCCCCCTCTCGGAGAAATTCAAGCTAACCTATAGAGAGGGATAGGGGATAGTGGATGGTTACTGCTGAGGATATCCCCCGATGACGATCGCAATCAGAAGAAGGCTTTTAACTCCATGCTGCGAATTATCACCGAGCCAACTGAGGCAAAAACAGAATTAGAACGAATTAGTGGGCGTACTCAGGGCGGTGAGACGCTACAACAAGAGGCGGCAGTCCGCGAAATTTTACAGGCGGTTAAGCGAGTCGGAGATGAGGCTCTGTTAGATTATACGGCCAAGTTTGATGGTCAGGTGTTGAAGGCGGAACAATTACGGGTGAGTGGTTCGGAATTGGATGCGGCCTATCATCAGGTGTCACGGGAGTTTGTGGATGCCATTACGCTGGCCTGTCGGCAAATTAAGGCGTTTCATCGGCAACGGATGCCTAAGTCTTGGGTGCAGTTTGGCCAGGATGAGATAGTGTTAGGGAAGCGTTATAATGCGGTCGATCGCGCAGGATTATATGTGCCTGGGGGAAGGGCCGCCTATCCGAGTACGGTGTTAATGAATGCCATTCCGGCACAGGTGGCCCAAGTGCCAAGGATTGTGATGGTTACGCCCCCCGGAGAGGATGGTAAGGTGAATCCGGCGGTGTTGGTGGCGGCCCAAGAAGCGGGAGTGAGTGAGATTTATCGCGTGGGTGGGGCCCAGGCGGTGGCTGCGTTGGCTTATGGGACGAAGACCCTGCCAAAGGTGGATGTGATTACGGGGCCGGGGAATATTTATGTCACCTTGGCGAAAAAGATGGTTTATGGGGTGGTGGGGATTGATTCCCTAGCGGGCCCGTCTGAGGTGTTAATTATTGCAGATCAACAGGCGAAGGCGGTTCATGTGGCGGCGGATTTATTGGCGCAAGCGGAACATGATCCCATGGCGGCTGCAATTTTGCTGACGACGGATGAAACTTTGGCCAAGCAGGTGAAACAGGAAGTGGAGCAACAGTTACGGAATCATCCAAGGCGGTTGTTAACGGAGAAAGCGATCGCGCATTATGGTTTAATTGTGGTAGTGGATTCTCTCTCCAGGGCGGCGGAATTATCGAATTTATTCGCTCCAGAACATTTAGAGTTAGAAATTGCTGAACCTTGGGATTTATTAGAGCAAATTCGCCACGCCGGAGCAATTTTCTTGGGTAATTCTACCCCAGAAGCGGTAGGAGATTATTTAGCGGGGCCGAATCATACATTACCTACGTCGGGGGCTGCGCGGTATGCTTCGGCCTTAGGGGTGGAAACCTTTATGAAGCATTCGAGTTTAATTCAATATTCTCCAACGGCGTTACAAAAGGTGTCTAATGCCATTGAAACCTTAGCGAAGGCAGAGGGGTTACATTCTCACTCCGAGTCGGTGCGGTTACGGCGGGAAATGGATAATGGGTGATTGGTGATTTGTTGTTTGTTGTTGGTTGTTAGTTGTTTTGTATGTCTTTAGGTAATGCTACCTTTATATGCCTTGGGTTAAAACCCAAAGCCCATAGCTGAAACCCGTTAAAACGGGTTGATAGACTAATCAGAAATTTAAAAATTTAGGAATAATTAGGGTTTGGTGCGTTAACAACACGAATGTCAATCATTGTCCAGTGACTTGGTTAGTCCTGCGTAGGCCACCAAATTTTAATGGTTTTATCGGCACTACAACTTACTAATTTACGGCCTTCAGGACAGACAGCCACCGCTAACACTCGGTTTTCGTGATCATTTAACGTACAAATTTCTCGTCCTGTGGCCACTTGCCACACCTTAATAGTATTATCCCAACTGCCACTAATTAACATCTTGCCATCGGCAGTAAAAGCCAGTGAACACACTTGATCGGTGTGGCCGCGAAATAATTTTAACACTCGACTGGTTTTTAATTCCCAGAGACGGATTAAATGATCTGATCCAGCACTGGCAAAGGTTGCACCATTGGGAGCAAAGGCCACAGCTAAAATTTTGTAGCGATCGCGCAATGACCGAATCAAGCGACCACTCCCCATATAACGCAATTTTATCGCCTTTTCTAACCCCGCCGTCACCAACGTTCGACCATTGGGACTAATATTCACAGAAGTCACCGCACTGGAATACCCCGAAATGGTTTTAATTTCCTTTCCCGTCGTTAATTTCCAGAGACGGACCGTTTGATCTGCACCACCACTGGCCAAACGCTTCGAGTCGGGGTGAAAAGCTACCGACAACACCGAGTCCGTATGACCCATAAACCATCCCCCCAAGGTGCGGATCTGTTGTCCTGTGTCTAGATTCCACAATTTAATATTGCGATCGGCCCCACCACTGGCAATCATACGATTATCCGGACTAATGGCCACACAATACACTTGGTCCCCATGACCATTAAACACCCGCAACTGTTGTCCTGTACTAAGTTGCCACAGTCGCACTGTCTCATCATAACTGCTGGTGGCAAAGGTGCGGCCATCGGGACTCATGGCAATAGAGGTGACAATATCACTATGGCCGCGTAATGTCCCCACACAAGTCCAAGGAGCAGTGGATTGAGTCGCAACGTAGGGATTACGGGGAGGTGCAGCATAACGGGAATAATTGGACGTTTTTCCCCATTTCCGCTTTAATTCAGCCACCCGCCGCAAATCCGCGTTGGCTTTACGCTCCCGACCTAACATAGAATAGACTAAACCCCGATAACGGTAAGCGTCGGCATAGTCGGGTTTCAGGAAAATAGCGAGGGAAAAGTCTTCTAAGGCTTCTGAGTAACGTTCCTGTTTCGCCCGTTCTACCCCCCGATGGTAGTATAATTCTGCTTGGGCTTCGACTTTATCCCATTGGGTCTTAGCGGCAGAAGCAGCAGTCTGTGAGGCGGTTGGTGATCCCCTAGGCCGATAGGATTTCAGGTACTCGTAAGCCTCGTTAATTTTCTTGATTTTTTCTTCGGCTTGTTGTTTCTGTAAAGGGTCATCAACGAAGCGGTCAGGATGCCAGGCTTTGACCAGATTACGATAAGCGAGCTTAATTTCTTCTGGAGGGGTGCCAGGTTTGATCTCTAATATTGCATAATATTCGTTGATATCAGGCATTTTCAGGGAGTGTGGGAGGTGAAGGTGGGCAATTGTGCCTTCTTCAATGTACCAAGTCTTAATTCTCTATTACCAATTTTGCCTGATGGGTTTCGTTTCTGGTTGTGGGGTTAGGAGCTTACTGCATATTTTCTGCATTTTGTCAATTTTTTTTCGATTGACCACGCCACTTTAGCCAAACTCAACTTGGAAAACCATATCATTATAATCCCGATCGCCCCCACCTGGTAAATCTTCAAACCCAAACACATTATCTCCCAATAACCGTAAATGATCGACCCCATCAGGATTAGCCGCCATAAAGGGAAAATACGCCATCGCCTCTCCTCCGCTTAAATTGCGGACATTTTCCTCTAGGAATTCTGCCACCGTTGCATTCGCAATAATAAAGGGAGCGAGTAACCCTTCAAAATCAATCGGAGGCGTTTCTCCGGTTTGAAAGTCCATAACACGACGTTCTTCAAGAGCGACTTGAGCATAATTTTCATCCCCCGGCATTAAACCATTAATTTCTCCCGTTTCATCATCAATGCGATAGAACCCAACTGTATTAGAATAACGGGCCTCACTGCGAATATCGAGAGTTGCCGTTTTCACCCCCAACCCTCGTAAATCAATTAATTCTCCTTCCGGTTGTCCTTGTAACCCAGTCCCTAGAGGGGAGTTCCCATTGGGGGAGAAACTGAGCGATAAGGCAAGATCATTAAAATCGGGACTTCCTCCCATGCCATCCTCCCATTTCAGGGTAAATTGTTCCGTTCCCGATGAAGTCACTTGCAGCGCATTGCCATTGTTGGCAAAGAAAACTTGAGGCGGTGTTTGTCCCTGTTTTAAGGCATTGAGAACGGTGTCACTGGTACTATTTTGCACCATATAAAATAGAAGGCGATCGCCTGCTTGAAAATTGACAGTACGAGAGGAGGAAAACCGTTCAAATACTGTATCTGGCAATCCCGATGCGATCGTTGTAGTCCGACTGGCCGCCGCTTGAAAGTATTGACTCTCACCAGGAAGAAGACCATCGACCGCACCTTGGTCATCATCCACTTTAATTACCCCAATTTCGTGAACCGCATTCATACTATTCACTTGAGTAATGGAGAGTTGTAACGGAATGGCTTGACCTGGTGTTCCTCCTAAGACAAAGATATTATTACTCGTTGCGTTGAGAACCTGAGACTTTTGGGGAGTCGGTTCAGGTGGTGTGGGTTTATCTGTCGCTTCTCCGGTTAAACTAAGTTGATAGTCTCCTACGCTTCCCGGTACTTTACCCGTTCCCGCAACAGGATTATAATTCCCTGCGTTTTCACTCGCTCCATTCACCCCCACAAAATAAGTTTCTCCTTGAACAACATCGACCTCCAGAAAACTACCTCGCGTTTCCTCGTTTTCATCATCATTGGCAGCTAATTCCTGTCCGTCAGCATCAAACAAACGCAAGAAGGTATCGGCACTCCGTGCGCTATTGGTTGTGGTGCGAATGCGAAGTTTACCTGTAAAGGTGGCGACAAAACGATAGAGATCAACGTCATCTGCACCAACAACTAAATCTTCATCCGAGCCAATTTCACCAAAAATTGTTTCCTCTAGGGAAATAGTTTGAACTGCCGGGTTACTAATTTTGTCATCGGAGAAGCGTTCTAGTTCTTCCAAGTCAAGAACTTCACTATTGAGGACATATTCCCCTGTATCCCCAGGAGAACCACTCCCCATAATTTCGGGGTCAAAATCTTCACTTCCTGATCCTGTAACAGCCACATAGTAATCGGTATCCGCTTCAACTTCGTAGATGATACGAGGGTTGCGGTCAATGACAACGGGTTGGTCTGCATCCAGTCCACTGCTTCCAGTAGATGCGATGGGAGTTCCGTTTTCAGTGAGGAGGAGGAGAACAGCTTGAAGGGGGTCGTCACTTTCTGAAGCATTGAAGGCACTCGCATCAACTTTGAGGAGTCCAGAGGTGGGGGAGTTCACTTTATAAAAATCAACGTCATTTTCCCCCACCTCTAGGGTTTCTTGGTCGAAGGGGTCGGTATCTGTACCAATTTCTCCCCGTTGATTGGTCATGGGTAAGGAAATGGCTTCGAGTCCTTGAGCAAGACTAATACTACCGTCAGGGTCACTAATATCGCTCGGTGCATTGAGGGGGTTGCTATTGGGGTTATTTTTAAAGAGGGTCAGGTTGAGGGAATAGTCCCCTCCTGTTCCGGGGTCTGGACGTTGAGCAAGGTATTCTGAGTCATAGGCTTGCTTTCCTTCTTCGGATATGCCGATATAGTAGGTTCGGCCTTTGGCGGCTTGAAAGTAGAGGAAACTATCGGTGTTATTACTGGGGGTTTCTTCTGAGTTAAATTCATTCCCTGTGGGGGTTGTGGCAACGGCAGCCCCATTATCATTTTCGGCAACTGCTCCGCCGTTGAGAACCACTGGATTTCCCGCTTCATCAAAGACTCGGAGGAAGGACTGGACAAAGTTGTTATTGGGAGTGTCGATATCAATAAAGACTACGCCATTATCAGGAATGACGACTTTATACATATCGACATCGGACAAGGCGTTAATATCAGTGCCTTGGTCTTGACCAATGTTGCCTTGAATGGAGTTGGTTGTTCCGTCGGTGGTCAATTCGGCATTACTGGCGGTGTCTTTTGTGCCGTCGGGGTCGGGAATCTCGAAGTTAAAGGAGAGTTTGTAGTTTCCTTGAGTGCCATCTGTTCCACTGCCTGCCTCGTTTACATCGTAGGTGGTGTTACCTGCTCCACTAATGCCGATGTAGTAGTTTGTGGGGTTGTCGGGATTGATATCTAAGAGTGAGTTGTTGCTGTAGGTAAAGACCGATGACCCATTGACAGGGAGTTCTTCACTGTTTAAAGGAGTTCCCGTTGAGTCAAAGAGGCGGAGTGTCGCGTTGAAGTCATTGGTGGGGTAGGTGGGATGGGGAAGGAGGTTAACGTTCAGTTGCGTTATGCTGTCTTCCACTATAATGCGATAGAGGTCAACGTCTTTGGGTCCAACTTGGTTGGATACGCCATCAATACCGATACTACCCAGGAAGGGGAAGCTGTATTGAGTGGGTTCGCCTTGTTCGTTATCGAAGAAGAGGGGCGCATAAACAGGGGTAAAGAGGTCTGCTCCTTTTTGTGTGCCGTCAATATCTTGGGTTGTTCCTTTCAGTTCGTTGAATTTGTCTTGGAGTGCGGTGACAGATTTATAGATGTTGAGGCGTTTATAAGTCTTATTCGTTTCTAAAACATTGGTATTCTCAACGGGATCGTTTACAAGGTTTGGATATTTTTGAAGCGTTGCCTCATCAGGAGTCCCATCAAAAATGCGATCGGCATGGGTTGTAAAATAGTCAACTACCGTTTCAGGAGCAAGTTTGCGTCCGCCTAGTTCAAGAGAGGCTTCTTGCATGAGGGCAACCGCACCTGAAACGTGAGGGGCTGCCATGCTAGTTCCACTTGCTCCAATAGTTAAATTCCCTTCTTTTTCTGGTATTGTGCTACGGATAGAAGTTCCGGGCGCAAAAAGCATATTTGGAACGTCAAGACGTTGGCTAAAACTAACTACTTTATCCGCACCTGTAGTATTATCTTTTGCATTAAAATAACTTGGCCATGTCGTTGACTCATATCGTCCGTCACCCCAAACTGCACCGATGAGTAAACTACTGTATATAGCTGGTGCATTTACCCCTTTGTTCTCAGCGTTAATATCAGGATTATCTTCTCTAGCAAATTCTCCATAATCATTGCCTGCTGTAGCGATTACAGTAACACCTAATTTCTCTAATGTTTTGACTAATTCATAACGGCTCGTCGTCTCTAATGTTTGTAAATTTTTTTCAAGATAAGGTCCACCGCCTAAAGACATATTCACAGCAACAGTGTTGTATTGTTCTTGATTTTGTGATAGCCATTTCAGAGCGTTAGTAATGCCTAAAGAGCTTAATTTAGAGCCATAAGTTATATTTCCTTCATCATCGGTTTCTTTTTTGCGATAAGCTATATTTAACCCAATTAAGCCAACTCCTGGAGCGACTCCTATACTAGAATCATTTGCGCCAATTGTGCCAGCAACATGAGTTCCGTGCTGAAAGTCAGTGTTATTGTTCACTGTTGCTGGGATATTGCCATTTCCAGCAAATGTTTCTCCTGTAATGTAATTGGGACTGAGGAGTGGATGTTCTGGGTCAACTACGGTATCAATAACGGCTACACTAAAGCGTTGACTTCCTGTGAGTAAGTTATAGGGATTAGGTGTGCCATCAATAGTCCAGCTAATTTGGGGGTCATTGCGGAGTTGGCGGAGTTGGGTGAGTCCGATTAAATTAAAAGCAGAGTTTTGAGAAGGAATTTCAGGAGATTGAGGCGGTGTCCAGTCACCTTGTTGTACCAAGTATAAGATACTGTTGAGGCGTGGAATATACTGTGCAGTAGATTGAGGATTTCGTGTACCGACAAAAACTTCAAATAAGCCATCATTATCAAAATCTACAATCTCAGGAACTGCTTGATTCAAATCTCCAATCCAAGGATCAGAGTTGGCTGGCGTATCTAGATACTGGTAAGCAAATGGATGATCATTTAGAAGCGTGATTTCTATGAATTGAGGATTTTCATTAGTTCTTATATTTTCAAAATAGCGAATTTCCCCTGTCTCATCGTCTAGCATCGTTTGGGCTAAGAAAAGGTCAAAATCTCCATCTGAATCAAAATCAACGACTTCTGGAACTATTCGGAGTCCTTGGTTTTCAGGGATTTCAACGCTATTTTCAAATAAACTGTTAGTTTCTAATACGCTAAACTGAGGATTGGCAGGATTGCTGCTTTGGTTTTTGTAAACTTTGAGAACACTATCTATATCTGTAACATTCTCATTATCAAGCAAACCTCCGACAAAAGCATATTCAATTACAGAATCGCCATCTACATTCACAAACGTAGGAGACGCATAATAAAAGGGGGTAACTAAATTTCCGCTGTTAACCGTAGGTTGCTCTAGACCAATAGTGTCAGCACTTACAGGGTCTTTAAATGTATTATCCCCATTATTTTCAAAGTAATAAGTAAATCCTAAATGTTCTCCAATGAAAATATCTAAATCTCCATCACCATCAATATCAACAATACTGGGTTTAGTAACTTGACCAAATACATCTTCTGCTTTCAGCCCACTCTCTAGGATAATTCCTTTAATAAAATCTGGTGTTGCAGTCTTCAGAGGAACTAATCCCGGAAATATAGAGTTGTCATTATTGAGTGCAGTGGGAAACTCAAATGTATTATCTTCTTTGTTTTGATAATACGCTAAAGTTCCCCAACTGCTTCCAACAAAAGCATCTAAATCACCATCTCCGTCAACATCAGCCAATGTAGGGGCGGTAAAAGATTGTAGGGATTTTAATGTACTAAATGGTGTTGGCTGACTGTAATATCCTATCCGTTTGCTTGGGCCAAAATCACCTGTAAAGTATTGTTCTTTTGGGTGAACTTCAAGCTCTGGAATATTATTTGATCCAATTTCATTACCTCCGTTGTTAACCAAAATTAGTTCTTCAGATTTTAAATTATCTGTAGATTTAACATAGAAGGAACTGTAAACTTCAGATGTATCGTATCCACCTTTATTGCCTTTAATAATTGTGTTTTTGATATTTAAGTAAACAGGATCAGGTTCATAATCTTCCCAAAATGCACCTATGCTAATACCACTTCCATTACTTGCTACAGAGTTAGAACCATTATTAGTTATTAAAATTGCTCCCTTTTCTTCTCCATTCAAATTAAGAGTTGCTCCATCTATTAAAGAAATTGCTGATACCGGAAAAACCTCTGGAGAAGTATAAGAATTTTCTTTTATTTTGACACTAGATTGAGTTTCTGCATTGACAGTTAAGACAGCTTTATCGTCTGTAATATAAATAGCTGATCCCTCAACTGTTGCTTTGTTATTGATAATTTGAATATCATCGGGATTCGCTGCGTTAATTGTGATATCTCCTTCATAACCATTGTAGATTCCTCCACCTAATCCCCATGAATAAGAACCTTCAGAATCTTCAAATGTTAAAGCAGAGTTACCTGATATAACAGTTTTTCCTTCAATCGTGACACTAGAATTATTATTTTCAATGCCACCCCCCCAACCGCTTGCTATTTGTGGATAACCAGCGATATTATTTGTAATTTCGCTGTCACGAATAGTCATACTAGCTTGAACTGGTTCTTGATCTTCACCCAAAAAAGGCGTTTGATTACTGATTCCCCCTCCTGAAATAGACATATTTTCAGTAACTTTGACATTATCTAAAGCAACCGCCCCTCCAAAATTAAATAATCCCCCTCCTGCTACTGCCCAGTTACTATTACCAACAGCCCGACCGTTTTTGATCGTCAAATCATTCAAAGTTAAATTGCCATTCTCTTCCGGCCCGTTTCCAGGACCCGATACTAAAAAAATACGAAAACTGTTTGAATCATCATCAGGTAAACTAGGATCGCGTTGAATTGTTGCACCATTCCCATTAATGGTGATTTCGCTAGTAATATGAGGCAGTCCTGTTAGTCCTTCGTATTCTATATCCCCTGCAACGGAACTGGTTAAATTAAAGGTAGTTGGGATCAGGTTGATTGTATCTGCTTCGGGAGTATCATTAGCTTGGTTAATTACGTTAATCAGTTCATTGACGTTGTTCGCTGTGAAAGTAGCCATGCTATTCCCCCTAGTTCAAGTGACCTACCTAAATGCTGGTTGCAACCGCTCGCACCCTTCCTTCCAAAACTAACATCACCTAGATTCTGCCAAAGTTACAATTGAATGAAGAATTGTTAATCACGTTATACTTTTATGAAAAAGTGTTAAGCACAAAGAAGACCAACAAGGGTGAGGGGAGGACAAAGGAGCGAGGTTCTGTTGATGTTCAATCCCAAATCCTTTGTCAGACAAGAAGTGTAACTATTTAACAATTAATTCTAGACCCGATCGCTCAATCAATGCGTTTCCAATCCCTAATCACCCATCCCCCAATACCTTTTTCGCTAAGAAATAACTGGTGACAGACTTTGCATCCACTGTCCCTTCTTTTAGAATTACCGTTTCTAACTCCTCTGGAGTCATTAAAACTACCTCAATATCCTCATCTTCATCTTGATAGGGAGGGTGGGGGAGTTGTTCTAAATCTTGGGCTAAAAAGGCGTAAATATATTCATCAGAATACCCTGGAGCAAGGGGAAAATCGCCTAAATGTTGCCAACGGTTGGCTTTATATCCTGTTTCTTCCTCAATTTCTCGTTTAATGGTTTCTGCGGGGTTTTCTCCCACTTCTACTGTTCCGGCGGGGAATTCTAAGAGACGACGTTCTACTGCAAAACGATATTGATACACTAAGACAAATTTTCCCTCTGAAGTGACGGGAACGGCCAATGCTCCCCCTGGGTGACGAATACATTCCCAATTCCCTTCTACACCGTTGGGGAGACGGAGTTGATCAACGGTAAAGCTAAATTTACGGCCTTGATAGGTGAGGTTATTTTGTAAAACTTTGGGGGGTTCGGGACCAAAAGACATAATCTGTTATTGCAGGTGAACTCCCGAACAGTCTAACCTGTTTGCGAGGTCTTTGACGGTTTTTCCGGTCACGGGATCGACCCATTGGGGAGCGATATCACAGAGGGGAATTAGCACAAATGCACGGTCTTGCATTCGGGGGTGGGGAAGGGTGAGGGAGGGGGTTTCGAGGATGGTGTCCCCATAGAAAATAATATCTAAGTCTAACGATCGCGGGCCCCAGGGGTCTCGTCTCACTCGACCAAATTCTTGCTCTATCTCCAATAAGGTATTCAGGAGAGCATGGGGAGACAGTTGCACCGCAAGCAACACACAACCGTTTAAATAGTCCGGTTGCGGGGGACCCACCGGAGCAGTCCGATACCAACGAGACTGCTGTTGTAAAGTAATCTGGGGATGTTGGGATAAACGAGTTAATGCTCCCTGGAGAATCGTTGGAGAGTCTCCTAAATTACTCCCAAGGGCGATAATACAAGGAATTGGGGATGGGTGTTGTGTCATTACCAACAAGTATTCAGCAACAAGCAAGATGTAATCTGCATTGGGTTCACGGCCAACTTGAACGGGGTTTCGTTTAAGCTAATCGTAAACCCCATAGGACTGTCATTGATGAGCTTTTTTGAGAAATTACATCGCGCGATCGCCAAAAATAATAGCCTCTTAGTCGTTGGCCTCGACCCCAACCCAGAAATGCTTCCCCACTTTACCGCAGAAGACCAGTCCCTAGAGCATCTGGTACAAGACTTAGCCGACTGGTTACACCATCTCATCACCACCACCCAAACCCTCGTCTGTGCGTATAAACCCAGTTTCGGCTTTTACAAATCATTAGGCGCACCAGGGTTAGAATTACTCTCAGAAGTCTTAAACTCTATTCCTGATGATCTTCCCGTCATTCTCGATGCAAAACATGGCGACTTAAACACCAGTAGCATTTTCGCACGAACTGTCTTTGAACAGTGGCAGGTCGATGCAGTCACCCTAAACCCCTACGCAGGACAAGACCAAGCAGCCCCTTTTTTAGTCTATCCCGACCACGGCATTTTTCTCCTCTGTCGCACCTCCAACCCTGCGGCCATGGCCATCCAAGGATATCCCGATGAAGACAGTCCCCTCTTTTTAAAAGTTGTCCAAGAGGTCCAGGGATGGGGGACTCCAGAACAAGTTTATCTAGAAATAGGAACCAGTACCCCAGACACCCTTGCAAGAGTGCGGACCCTTGCACCAGAACGGTTAATTTTATTACGCAGTCTCTGGAAACGGGAAGAAAACCTCGAAAACCTCCTTAAAGCAGGACTCAATGAAAACGGAGAAGGATTATTAATTCCCGTCCCCCAAGACTTACTCAGTCAGGACACAACCGTTGCAACCACCATTCAATCCCTCAACAACACCATCAACCCCATTCGCACTGCTATTCAACAACAACCCGGTAGTCATTGTCACCTCTGGACTCCCGATGTCTGTTTTCTGGAGAAACACCCCCATCAGGATTTAATCCTACAACTCTACGATATTGGTTGTATCTTGTTTGGGGAGTATCAACAAGCCTCTGGGGCTACTTTTTCTTACTACATTGACCTGCGTAAAATTATCTCCCAACCGCAAATTTTCCAACAAGTCCTCAATGCTTATGCAGAAATTTTACAAACTCTCACCTTTGACCGCATTGCGGGTATTCCCTATGGGTCCCTCCCCACTGCAACGGGACTCTCCCTCCGTCTGGAACATCCCATGATTTTCCCCCGGAAGGAAGTCAAGGCCCACGGGACTCGTCGGGTGATTGAGGGGAACTTTCAACCAGGGGAAACGGTGGTGGTGGTGGATGATATCCTCATCAGTGGCAATAGTGCCATAGAAGGGGCGAAAAAACTAGAATTTGCCGGATTAGTTGTCGAAGATATTGTCGTCTTTCTCGACCATGAACGGGAGGTGAAAGACCGTCTCCAAAAGGAAGGATATCGCGCCCATTCCGTGTTAACCCTGTCTGAAGTGACCCAGACCCTGTATGAAGCCGGACGCATTGCTCAAGACCAGTTTGAAGCGTTAACTGCCCATTAGAACTATTGTAACGTAATGACTCATTTTCTTACAAATTTATGTTAATAGAAACAAAGTAATGCAAATCAATACAAAAAAATATTGCATTTGCTTAAAATAACGGCGTTCGTGGGGCAA
This sequence comes from Spirulina sp. CS-785/01, assembly GCF_028330525.1. Taxonomy (GTDB): domain Bacteria; phylum Cyanobacteriota; class Cyanobacteriia; order Cyanobacteriales; family Spirulinaceae; genus JAQMSD01. The sequence goes on along the minus strand of NZ_JAQMSD010000120.1, from coordinate 11,619 downwards.
ATCTGCTAATAATGAAAGTGTAGCGGTTGTTTCAGGTTGTGAACTCAGGTCGCCTGAAATCAGGTCGCCTGAAATCGACCTAAGTGAATCGACCTAAGTGAATCGACCTAAGTGAATCGACCTAAGTGAATCGCTAGGTGAATTGCTAGTCTCGCAGCTAGTCTCACATAGTCTCACAAACATAGTCTCACAAATGATAAGCACTGAGCATATATACGGATTTATTGGAGGTTAGGCATTATGAATATGTTTAAATGGGTAGAAGACGTTAACGATTATTTGTCCGAAGCGATCGCACGAATTTTCAGCCGCAACGATGACACCTACACTCCCATTGGAGTTCAACCGTTTTCTGGCGACTTAGGCCATCCGAAAAAACAGGTTGAATGGTAGAGAGAACAATGCTGAATGCGATCTTTTTGAGCGCAAAATTTTTCAACCTATTACCTTGATTCAATCAGTCTTGGTTAAATGGAGATACAGTGAATAAAGGTGAGATAACTTTTAAAGTTCTCACCTTTTTGCTGTGTTTATAAGCATTCAACTATCAATGTTAACTCCGCGACTCTTAAAACTAATACTCCATCACGCACCCCGGCTAAATGCTTGCGTCTATCAACCTGTTTTAACAGGTTTCAGCTATTAGCCTTGGGTTTTAACCCAAGGCATATAAAGGTAACATTCTCTGAATACTTACCCCATGAAAAACTTATATTTAGGAAAATATTTAACCCTAGAACAGTTTTGTACGTGCAGCAAAACCTATCAAAAATACAGCAGTCAAATTGATCCATGGCCACAGCAAAAAGCCAGTATTCAAGCCTTACAGGACTTAAATCAATATCTCCTTGACCCCATTATTGCTCATTATGGGAGCGACTCCTTTCAGTTAACCTACGGGTTTTGTTCGGCAGACTTGCGACGGTATTTAAACCAAAAAGACCCCGTAACCGGAGAAAAAAATGGGCGTATTGATCCCCGTCGAGATCAACACATGGCCTGTGAACTGAATCGTAATGGTCGGTATTATTGCGATCGCAGGGGGGCAGCCTGTGACTTCTCCATCCTCGGCACATCTAGCGATCAAGTCGTCTCTTGGATTATAGAACAACAACTCCCCTTTGACTCCCTCTATTATTACGGCAGCCAGCGTCCCATCCATCTCAGCCACGGGCCCCAACACAAAAAAGCCCTCTGGACCTTCACCCCCACCGGACAACCCACCCGCAAAGGCATCGAACCCTGGCTCTCCCGTCTGCAAGAATTAATGTATCAGCAAACCCTATAATACGGATTAAATCTCTACGAATCTTTATTTGGGAGGAGTGCCGTGAAACAATTAACTTGGAGAGTCGCACAACTGGGAATTGTCACCCTAGTCACTATTCTAGGGGCTACCCCAGTCTATGCCCAAACCACCCGAACCGACACCGCCTTAGAAGGAGTCTGTCGCCAAACCAACCGCACCCTAGATGTCTTTGAAAACCCCTCTGTCAACCTTGAGAGTCGCTCTCTCGCCACCCTAAAACCCGATGTCCAAGTCATTCTCACCGGAGAAATTACTTCTGGATGGGTGCAAATTAGCCAACCCACCGAAGGCTATGTCATTGCCCGTCACCTCAAACCCTGTCCCATCGACACCGCAGACGCAACCCCCGAAGAAACCCCAGAAGAAGAAGACGAGACCAGTCCAGAGCGTCCGGTGGGTTCTCCCGAAGCATTAGAAAACATTAAAGAAGGCCGGTGTCGTCGAGCAATCACCGATTTAGCCATTCGCTCTCGACCGGAAGCAGGACTCGAACCCTCATTAGGCAGTGTCCGAGAGGGACGAACCGCCACTTTAACCGGGAATACTTCCCTAGACGAGGATGAGCGTATTTGGTTAGAAATTTCTGCTCCTGTTGCGGGTTGGATATCGGGTGGCCGCGATGGGGGTAGTAATTTGGTTTTATGCGAGTAGGTTGCCTTCTCTCCGGTTTAAAAACCGGAGATTCTCATCTCAGGCGTTGAAATCTAATTCTTACTGGCAATTTTCTGGGGAATTATGATGGTAAACTCTGTGCCTGTTTTGGGATTAGACAAACCGAGAAGTTCTCCAACTTGACATTTTTTCACTTTGGAGCAGTTTAGTTGGGGTGTTTTTAAGTTGTTCTTGAATGGTCTGTTTTAGGCCATTTTTGTGTTGCGTTAGGGTGTGCTTTGCTTGACTCAATTCTTGGACAATATTTTCTTTCTCTTGGTGAATTTTAAGATAGTTCAAGCCTAGACCAATAAAAGGAATTAGAATTGAGCTACAAAACCCTAGTGTTTTGACCCCTGCAACTCAACCGATTTCCCCGCTTTCGTTGATTGTTTCTGCAATTCCCCCTATCCTGTACAGAAAATCCCAACCACTGTCCCATGAACCTGTTACCCTAACGTAAGGAAGCATTGAACAGAGAGCGATGGATATTCAAACCCCCGATTGGGTGAAACACGCAGTATTTTACCAAATTTTTCCCGATCGCTTTGCTAAACGAGACCGTCCCCCAGAGGCGGTACAAATGACCGTTTCCTTTGAACCTTGGGATTCAGCCCCGACGATGCAAGGATATAAGGGAGGCAATCTTTGGGGAGTCATTGATCGGTTAGATTATTTACAAGATTTAGGCATTACAGCGATTTATTTTACCCCGATCTTCCAATCTGCCAGTAATCATCGCTATCACACCCACGACTATTACCAAGTTGACCCCATTTTAGGGGGGAATGAAGCCTTACAAGAGCTTTTAGCGGCAGCGCACCAACGAGGGTTAAAAGTAGTCCTCGATGGGGTATTTAACCATGCTAGTCGGGGATTTCTCTATTTTAATGACATTTTGGAGAATGGCCCCTATTCTCCTTGGGTGGATTGGTTCAAAATCCACAAATGGCCCGTGTCTGCCTATGATGGGGATCAACCTGCCAATTATGACGGTTGGGTGGATAATCGTGCTTTACCGGAATTTAACCACGATCATCCCGATGTGCGGGAGTATATCATGCGGGTGGGGGAATATTGGCTCAGGCAAGGGATTGATGGGTGGCGGTTGGATGTCCCCTACGAAGTGGAGACTCCTGGGTTTTGGCAAGAATTCCGCGATCGCGTGAAAGCCATTAACCCCGATGCTTATATTGTGGGAGAGGTGTGGAGAGACTCCCGACAATGGTTAGATGGGACTCAGTTTGATGGGGTGATGAATTATTTATTCACGGGGCCGACTATTGCTTTTACGGGGGGCGATCGCGTAAAATCCGACCTAGTAGAAGGCCCCGACTACTACCCCTATCCTCCCCTCAATGCCAAGGAATATGCAGCCAAAATCCAAGATTTAATCGAACTGTACCCCTGGGAAATTCAACTCACCCAACTGAATATCCTCGATAGTCATGATACGGCCCGGTTACTCTCGGTGGTACAAGGGGATAAAGGGAGTGTGGAATTAGCCACCCTCCTCCTCTTTACCTATCCTGGCGCACCGAGCATTTATTATGGCAATGAAGTGGGTTTACCAGGTGCATTAGACCCCGACTCTCGACGCACCTTTCCCAAGGAGAAAAACTGGGATCAACCGACTCTAGCAATGCACAAACAACTGATTGCCCTCCGACATCAATATACTGCCCTACGAACCGGGAAATATGAGGTATTAGTCGCCGAGGGGCTATTGTACGGCTTTAAGCGCGTTTTAGAGGGGTCTGAGGTGTTTGTGTTTGTCAATGCAGGGATGGACAGTGCCACCACAACCCTAGAGGTAGGACCCTCTCTGTTAACCGCAAAATTTGGGCAACCCACTCTACAACAGTCGGGGCAAACCTTACAAGTGAGTTTACCCCCTAGAAGTGGCTGTATTCTGGCAAATTAGGGACTGGGTTGGGTGTAATGGTTTCTACACCTGGCCTTAAACTGGGGGTGATCAGTCGTCGGTTTTGCGGAGGGAGAAACTGGGTTTCTGTCTTAACTGGACTGTGTAACCATTCCACCCCCATAGAAACCCGGTTTCTTGGCTTTTACTAGGGTTTTGCGGGGGGAGAAACTGGGTTTCTGTCTTAACTGGACTGTGTAACCATTCCACCCCCATAGAAACCTGGTTTCTTAGCTTTTGCTAGGGTTTTGTGGGGGGAGAAAATCGTTGTTTTATTCGTCTGAAAACTGTTCATTATTTTCTTCCGACTGCGCTTTCTCAGCTTCCACGGGAGAAGGACTGAGAATGACCAATTGATTTCCGTTTAAACTCCCTTGAATAACTAACACAATGGGACGTTGTTCTAAACTGGCATCTTTCGGTAAACTTTTAAATAAATAGAAAAACCCTTCATGATCGAGTAATAATCGCCATACTCTAGCCGCATCAGGATCATTGATTGGGGTATTTTGTATATTTCTATAGCGTTTTATATCCCCAATAATTTGAAATCCCTCTAAGGTTTGGGGGTTGTCTGGGGTGTTGCCAAAGGCTAAGGTATCATCAGGGGTAATTAAGGTGATACTGGGTAATTTGGAGTTGACTCCTGCATCTCTCCTTGCATCACTGATCCCTTGATGACGTGCGAGGAAAAATAATAATAGTAGTATCCACAAAATAATAATGATTTCATCCCAAAGACTGGTTTTATAGTCGATGGGTTTTAAGTTGATTTGATTGAGGATTTTATTTAAGATAAAGTAGCTGAAACGTTGGAGTTTTAAAAGCAATGGTTTTGCAGAATCTTGGGAAATAGAGGAATTAGTTTTTCTCAGTTTTTTATATTGATTGAGAGAGACTATTTTTAAACGGTTTAAACCTGTTACAATCCATCGACTCGTTTGTTTGAGTAGCCAGAGACTGGTGGGAATGCCTACATAAATGACGAGGATAAACAGTAGGATAGAAGACAGGGTTTGGAGGATACTGAACCAACTTGCGAAACTACCAAAGAAAACTTGTAAGGGGACAAAGAGAAAGGATTGATGGGGGAAGTCTAGGGTGGTAATTTCTAGTTGAAAGAAGCTAAAATACGACCAACGATAAATCCAACCTGTGAAATATAATCCACCCCCCAGAAGGGTGAGGAGTCCGGCAAATTTTTGGAATAAATTGGGTGTTTTTGGGTTGTTCATAGTCGTATTTTTCGGTTCAGCTATCTAGGTTGGCTCTCTCCTGTGGGGGGCAGGGTTGCGCTCTGAACTCGATGTTAAAATGTTATAAGGTGTCGCCTCTTATGTGTGATGAAAACTAAATTCTCGTCTTTTCTCCTTTCCTCCCTTCTCCTCTTGGGAGTGAGTAGTTGCCAAACTCCTCCCTCGGAGCGAGTTATGTCTGAGGGGGAGGTTTCATCGGTGGAGGTGCGACTGTCTGCGGTGATGGTGGAATTAGCGGATGGGGAAATGCTCAACGGACGCTATTTAACGGGGGTGACGGCAGAGGAGTTTACGTTTGAGTATAACGGGGAATCGGAGTCTTTTCCTGTGGATGCGGTGGAGATGGTTCAGTTTGTACAGGAGGATATTCCAGAAGGAGGGGGGTCTCCTATTATTCGAGAGGGGGATGAAACTTGGATTGTTCAACCTGTGACGGGGTTTCAGGTGGAAGATTCCCAAAAGGCGATAATTGAGGAAGATGCTTTTCAAATTGAACCGGAGTCTAGTTTTAGTGAGTATGCGGTGCAGGAGTTAAGGGTTGATGGTGAAGGGGATGATGGGACTCGGTTAGAGTTAACGGTGATTGAGCAGGATTAGGTCTTTGGGTTCAAAGCGTTGGTTTTTATGGGTACAATTAAAGGATAAATAACGGGAGCTATGGGTCATTGAAGTATGAAAACTGCCATTTCTTTACCTGATTCGGTGTTTGCAGAAGCGGAGGCGTTAGCGGAACAGTTGGGGTTATCGCGTAGTGAACTTTATACGAAAGCTCTGCAAGTCTATTTAGAAAAATATAATCGTTCCCCGATGCTCAATCAACTCAATCATGTTTATACTCAAGCCTCGTCTGAAGTCGATCCAGTGATGGCGAAAATGCAGTTTATGTCTCTCCCCCATGAGGATTGGTAATGTATCGAGGAGAGATTTGGTGGGCAAATTTACCTGATCCCGTGGGTTCATCGCCGGGTTATCGTCGTCCAGTTTTGATTGTTCAGGATGATACGTTTAATCAAAGTCGTATTAGTACAGTTATTGTGGTTGTCATTACGTCTAATACGTCATTAGCAGAAGCACCGGGTAATGTCTTGTTGCCGCGTAAGGTCTCTGGTTTATCTAAGAACTCTGTGATTAATGTTTCGCAAATTTTGACGATTGATAAGAGTTTTTTGGTGGAGTATGTCGGGTCATTATCTGAAGATTTACAAGAGGAAGTAGATGAAGGACTCCGAACAGTTTTATACCTTTAATCCGTTTGTTTGGTTTTGTTGGGTTACGCTGTCGCTAACCCAACCTACGGTAGAACGGTTTTTGGAGGGATGGATTTTTGATTTTTTTAGGGTTGGTGTTTCTACACTCTTTGAGGAATGCGCTATATTGGAAGGAGGACGGTTTACCAGCAGGGCGATGAAACGTTTGGCGATTGTGGGTTTGGCGGTGTTGTTGGGGATGATGGGGGGTGAAGTGGGGTCTCCTGTGCGGGGGGAAATGGTTTTATTGGCGCAGGGTGAGGCCGCAGAGAAGGTGGAGGCGGATTGGTTATTTCACCGGGGGATATTGGAGTATGACGGCGGTCAGTTTCGGGAGGCGTTGCAGTCTTGGGAACGTGCATTGGAGATTTATGGAAGGATTGGGGACAGAGGGGGAGTAGCTGATTCTTTAAACGGTTTAGGCGGTGTTTACCGATCCTTGGGAGAGTACCAACAGGCGATCGCCTTCTATGAGCAATCACTGGAAATTCAACGCCAAATTGGGGACAGACAGGGTGAAGCTGGTTCTTTAATGGGTTTAGGCAATGTTTACAATTCCTTGGGAGAGTAACAACAGGCGATCGCCTTCTATGAGCAATCACTGGAAATTAAACGCCAAATTAGGGACATAGACATATGGGACACAGTGGGTGAAGCTGATTCTTTAACCAATTTAGGCAGTGTTTACCGATCCTTGGGAGAGTACCAACGGGCGATCGCCTTCTATGAGCAATCACTGGAAATTAAACGCCAAATTGGGGACGAGGAGGGTGAAGCTAGTTCTTTAGGCAATTTAGGCAATGTTTACCGATCCTTGGGAGAGTACCAAGAGGCGATCGCCTTCTATGAGCAATCACTGGAAATTAAACGCCAAATTGGGGACAGACAGGGTGAAGCTAATTCTTTAAACAATTTAGGCAATGCTTACGATTCCTTGGGAGAGTACCAACAGGCGATCGCCTTCTATGAGCAATCACTGGAAATTGCACGCCAAATTGGGGACAGACAGGGTGAAGCTGCTTCTTTAGGCAATTTAGGCTTGGCTTACCGATCCTTGGGAGAGTACCAACAGGCGATCGCCTTCTATGAGCAATCACTGGAAATTAAACGCCAAATTGGGGACAGAGGGGGTGAAGCCGCTTCTTTAAACAATTTAGGACTAGCTTACCTAAAATCGAATAAACCCAAGCAAGCGGAATCAGTCCTCCGCCAAGGAATCCAACTACGAGAAAAACTACGAGAAGGCTTACCCGATACACAAAGAATCAGCATTTTTGAAACCCAAGCTGTAACCTATCGCCTATTACAACAAACCCTTATTGCCCTCAACCAACCTGAAGAAGCCTTAGCCGTATCCGAATGGGGGCGAACTCGCTCCCTCATGGAACAACTCAGCCAAAAACAGAACATCACCTACAAACTCCCCACCGTTGCAGACTTAAAACAAGTGGCCAAAGAACAAAACGCCACCGTGGTTGAATATAAAGTGATGTACGATGACTTCCAACTGGAAGGGAGAGAACAATACAAAGAATCAGAACTCTACATCTGGGTTATCCAACCCGACGGCACAATCACCTTTCGTTCCACTGACCTGAAATTCCTTTGGGACAAGCCCTACCGCGTCTTCCTCATCATTCTCCTGCTTCCCACCCTCGTAGTCAGTGGCATGACTTTCGCTTATGCCTTCTATGTTGACCCCAAAAACCGCCCCTCCCGACGCTTCATTACCCTTACCGGACTCCTCACCCTCACCAGTTTCTCCGGACTTTTCCTCACCCTCAGCCAAAACCGTCAAATTACCGCCAGTCGCAGCGCAACCGCCCACAACCAAAGCCCCCAAACCCCCTTGGGTCAACTGGTCAACCAAAGCCACGCCGCCGCCAGTGGACAAACGCGAGGCCGTTTGGATATTTTTGGAGAGAGTTTCGGTCAACGGGATAAAGAGTCCCTGCAAAAACTCCATAACCTGCTCATTGAACCGATAGCCGACCTCCTCCCCAACACCGCCAACGACGCTGTAATCTTTATTCCAGACGAAGACCTCTTTTTTGTCCCCTTCCCTGCCCTCATCACCCCCTCTGGGGACTACCTCATCGACCATCACACGCTCTCCACCGCCCCTTCCATCCAACTCTTAGAGGCCACCCACCAACAGAAAACCGGAACATTCGCCACCCTCCAAGGGGAAAACGCCCTCATCGTCGGCAACCCCGTCATGCCGGACTATTACGATCTTATTGCCCGACGAGTTAAAAGCCTCGACCCCCTCCCCCACAGTCAACGGGAAGCGGAAACCATCGCCCAACTGCTGCAAACGTCTCCCCTCCTCCGAGATGCGGCCAACGAAACCGCCATCACGGAAAAAATGCCCCAAGCGAAACTCCTCCATTTCGCCACCCACGGCCTCCTAGATGGTTTCCGAGGGATTACCCGTTATAATTTAGGAGCAGTTGCCCTCGCCTCTGACCCCAACTACGACCCCCAAGACCCCTTCAACACCGCCAACGACGGACTCCTCACCGCCCAAGAAATCTACGAGATGCAGCTTAACGCTGATCTGGTTGTCCTAAGTGCCTGTAAGACGGGACTGGGACGAGTCACCAGTGATGGCATTGTGGGGTTATCTCGCGCTTTCATTAACGCAGGTGTACCCACGGTGGTCATGTCCCTCTGGGATGTGCCAGATGCCCCTACAGCCGATTTAATGACGATGTTTTATGAAAATTTGCAAAATGGACAGAATAAGGCTCAGGCGATGCGAGAGGCGATGCTGAGGATTAAAGAAGAACATCCTGAACCGAAACATTGGGCGGGGTTTACGGTGATGGGGAAACGGTGAGGAGGGAGAAACCGGGTTTCTTTTGTTCCTTAACCGTACGGTCTTCCCAAATTGAGTCAAAATAGAACCAAACTCTCACTCCCTCAAACCTATGCGTTTAAAATCTTGGCAACTGGTTATCCTTGCAACTCCCATCATACTCCTTGTCGTCTTCCTCCTTGTGGCAGCAGGACTGCAAATCCATACTTGGGGGATTAACTGGATATGGGGGATATTTGTCCTCCTCTTGGCGGCTTGGCGGTGGTTGCTGGTGAGATGGACAAAACCGGCGGTTGCCCAAATTGAAGATGTGATCACCCAAGTCAACCAAGATTTGGCTACCACTACCCCCACCGGAGACGATGAGGCTACCGAAACGATTACCACTCGCCTCAATAAAATTATTGAAGATTCTCGCCATGATCCCCCCATTTGGGAGGACTGGCAAACCTTTTGGCAACGAGGCCAAGAGGTGGTGTTGGCGGTGGCCAATACCTATCACCCGGAAGTCGAATACCCCCTCCTCAATATCTACATCCCCCAAGCCTATGCGTTAATTCGGGGGACGGTGGATGATATGGATCGCTGGATGCAGCAGCTTTCGCCTGTTTTAGGACAAGTTACCGTTGGCCAAGGGTATCAAGCCTATAAAACCTACCAAAAACTTGAACCCTCGGCCCGCAAACTTTGGCAGGTTTGGAATTGGGCGCAGTGGTTTATTAATCCCGCAGCAGCAGCCGCTAGATTGGCGAGTAAACCTAGTAACGATCGCGCAACGGAACAACTCCTCGGCAACCTTAACCAAATGCTGCGAGAAGCTGCTTTACGGAATCTCTGCGGCCAAGCAGCTAAGTTATATAGTGGCGATACTCTGCCCGCTTCTACCTTTGAGGTGTCTCAGTCAGCCTTACCCCAAGCCAAAACCCAAACCCTGCGGGAGATTCTCGAAAATGCCGAACCCGCAGAGAAAATTGAGGAAAAACCCGTTAATTTGCTGTTGGTGGGGCGAACGGGGGCCGGGAAAAGTAGTCTCATTAATACCCTCTTTCAAGCCGATTTAGCGGAAGTGGATGTGTTACCCAGTACCGATCGCATCCAAAATTATCACTGGCAATCCCCCACTGGCGAGTCTCTCACCCTGTGGGATACTCCGGGTTATGAACAGGTGAATCGGGAGGATTTACGGGAATTGGTCTTAGATTATGCCCAAAATGCCGATTTATTACTACTGGTGACACCGGCCCTTGATCCGGCTTTACAGATGGATATGGAGTTTTTGGCGGATTTTACGGAGGAAGTGGCGGATTTACCTGCGATCGCCATTGTCACCCAAGTGGACCGTCTGCGGCCCGTCCGGGAATGGCAACCCCCCTACGACTGGAAACAAGGCACTCGCCCCAAAGAAAAAGCAATCCGCGAGGCTACCCAATACCGGGCTGAACAATTAGAACAATATTGCAACTTAATCTTACCCCTCGTCACCCGCAAACCCAACGAAAACCGCCAACCTTGGAACGCGGACATCCTCTCGCTGACGCTGTTAGAAACCCTTGAACCCGCAAAACAATCTCGATTAGCACGGTTTTTGCGCGATCGGGAAACTCGCACCCATGCCGCGGCCAAAATTATCGATCGCTATACCTTCCAAATGTCCACCACCCAAGGACTCACCTCCCTCTTAAAAAGTCCCGTCCTGCAATTTATCTCCACCCTCACCACCGGACAACCCACCTTGGCCTATCTCCTCGCAGAACAAATCCCCGTAGAACAATTACCCATCGTCATCGGTAAATTACAAATGACCTATGACCTCTTTTCCCTGTTGAGTGACGATCATAATATTGGCAAATTTAATTTACTCAGTCTCTGGCCGTTACTCCTAGAAAACCCTGCCACTCCCGATCAAAATGCGTGGGCGTTTGGTCATAGTTTGGTGGAATATTGGACTCAGGATTTATCAATCGAGCAATTACGCCAAAAATATCATGATTATTTAGAACAAGTTAGTTAGTTGTTGTTGGTTGTTTGTGAACAAGGGAACAGGGAACAGTTGTTTCTTTTTTCTCCCCCATCTCCCCCATCTTCCCCATCTCCCCCATCTTCCCCGAAAGCCTAAAACCTTCGCAGACACAACAACAACCCCCCCACCCGGAGGTGAGGGGGTTGTGTTAGTTATCTAGCGGTTAGTTATCTAGCGGAGAACTAAATCTTAGTTCGCTTTAACTTACCCGTTGATGGAAGGAGCTTGCAGAGCCACAGGAGTGGTTTCATTGCTAGCTAAGTCTAAGGGGAAGTTGTGAGCGTTCCGTTCGTGCATTACCTCGAAACCTAAGTTAGCGCGGTTGAGGATGTCAGCCCAGGTGTTCACCACTCGTCCTTGAGAGTCAAGGATGGATTGGTTGAAGTTGAAC
>NZ_JAQMSD010000119.1 GCF_028330525.1 Spirulina sp. CS-785/01 | reverse complement strand
CTCTTTCGATAGATGCTTGGCACGCGCTAGAATTTAAGGCTTTAGCAAAGGGAAACTCATCTCTAAGTACCTTGCTGAGACGATACAAGTCTTTTTGTCCAACTCCTAAATTGTCCATCCAAAAACGAATTGCTTTATTGCGGATAAATTGAACCGTTCGGATGGCCTCATCAATGGCACTGTATTGAGTTGGTTTTCCTTTAGCCTTGAACTCTAAGACGAGCATTTTACGTGAGATAAACCTAAACAAAAGTATTATAGCATCAAGTCGCCCTAAAAGAGCGAGGCTTTAGACCCATTATTTTTGGTAAACAAAAATTAATAATTTTTGGGAGTTAAATCAGTTATAATGGGCTGCGGTTGGGCTATTTCGGAAGAATTGAAAGTGAAAAAATAATTCTTGGGTTGAACAAGAATTCTTGGATTGAAAGTGAGTTTAATATGCCTTGGGGTTGAGCCTTGGGTTAAAACCCAAGGCTAAGAGCTTAAACCCGTTTTTAACGGGTTAAGAGACTAATGAGGAAGTGACTTTAATATGCTTTGGGTTAAACCAATGGTCATTCATCCATCCGTTTGAAATGGATGGCTTTTTGACTGATTTTTCTGTAAGAGACTAAGGAGATATGCCTTGGGCTTTAACCCAAGTCTTAATCATTGTAGGGTGGACAATGCCCACCCGGAGGGAGTTTCAGGATTTTTTAGGGTTTTTCGAGACCGGATCGCGTATAAGAACCAAGTTAACAGATACGGGGGAGTTGTTCGCCACTTAATAAGTCTAAAATGCGGTTTGCGCCGATTTGACTTTGGAGGGTAACTAAGCCCATATTACGGTTGCTGCGGCCAATGACGCTGCCAATGCCGCAAGCGTCGCTGTTATGCGATCGCAAAATCGCCAACGCCTTCTCCACCTTCCCCTGTGGCACAAAGGCAATAAACCGCCCCTCATTGGCCACATAAAGGGGATCAAAACCCAAAATTTCACAGGCCCCGCGCACATCCTCCCGCACAGGAATTAATCCTTCATCTACCTGAATGGCCATCCCAGAGGTTTGGGCAATTTCATTCAACGCACTCGCTAACCCCCCACGGGTTAAGTCACGCAAACAATGAATGGTGACACCCACTTTCAGTAACTCTAAAACCACATTAGACACTGGGGCCGAATCACTTTTAATAGTTGTTTCAAACTCCAACCCCTCCCGCATGGCCATAATGGCAATGCCGTGGCGGCCAATATCGCCATTTAACAAAATAACATCGCCGGGGCGGATAGATTGAGGGGCAATAGCATAAGGATATTCAACAATCCCCACTCCAGCAGTATTAATAAAAATCCCATCTCCTTTCCCCTTATCCACCACCTTCGTATCCCCGGTGACAATCTGCACCCCCACTTCCATAGCGGCCCGTCGCATGGACTGAACCACATTCCAGAGGGTTTTCATGGGTAGCCCCTCCTCTAAAATAAAACTGACGCTGATATAGGAAGGCCGGGCCCCACTCATAGCCAAGTCATTCACCGTACCATAGACGGCCATTGAACCAATATCCCCCCCAGGGAAAAATAAGGGATGGATGACATAGGAGTCAGTGGTAAAGGCAATTAACTCTGTCGGGATTTTCAGTAACGCGGAATCGTGTTGTAGGGTGCTAGGTTTGCCATTATTCCCGAAAGCGGGGAGAAACATTTTTTGGATGAGTTGCTGCATCAACTTTCCGCCCCCCCCATGGGCCATTAAGACATGGGGATATTGATCAATGGGAATTGGACAGGAAAATTGGAAGTCTGGCATGGTGTTAATGGGTAATGGGTAATGGGTAATGGGTAATCGGTAATGGGAGATTCAGTGCAATTGCCTCACTCCTCTTTTCTCTTGCCCTAATATATAACAAAAGAATTTTCACATAATTTCTATGGCTCTTGTTAGTGTGAACCGTGCAGAGCGTTATGACTTGCCCCAACTTAGGGAGTCGGTTTTGGAGGTGTTGCGGCCTTTGGGGGGGATAGAAGCGTTTGTGAAAGCGGGCGATCGCGTCTTACTCAAACCCAATCTTCTCACAGGAAGTCGCCCCCAAGGAGAATGTATCACACGGCCTGAGTTAGTGTGTACCGTCGCTCAACTGGTACAAGAAGCGGGGGGAGAGCCATTTTTAGGGGATAGTCCGGCCTTTGGCAGTGCGCGAGGGGTGGCGAAAAATAACGGGTATTTGCCCTTCTGCGAGGAATACGGTTTACCAATTGTAGAATTTCACGGCGATCGCTATGCTGTCACCAGTGAGACGTTTAATCACCTCCGACTCTCCAAAGAAGCTATGAATGCAGATGTAGTGATTAATCTCCCCAAAGTCAAGTCTCACTGCCAGTTAACCATGACATTAGGGGTAAAAAACCTCTTTGGTTGTGTACCTGGCAAAATGAAAGCCTGGTGGCATTTAGACGCGGGGAAAGATGCCAACCGTTTTGGGGAAATGCTCGTCGAAACCGCCAACGCCATTCAGCCCAATTTAACGATTATAGACGGGATCATCGCCCATGAAGGAAATGGCCCGAGTGGAGGAGAACCGCGCTTTTTAGGGCTTCTAGGGGCTTCTGAGAACGTTTTTGCCTTAGATATGGCCTTTTTAGATATCCTCAACGTCAACCCCGAATTAGTCCCCACTGCCGCAGCGGCCCACCGTTTACACATTGCCCCGTCTTGGGAGAGTTTAGAATTTCCCTTACTCCATCCCCGTACCCTCCAAGTCTCTAATTGGAAACTCCCAGAAGCCTTACAGCCCATTGATTTTGGAGTACCGCGCATCTTGCGATCTACGTTTAAACATTTTTATATTCGCTTGATCAAAGAACCCATGACTGCTTATCGTGTTGAAAGGTAAGCGTTGTGTTGGCCTTCTATTCTCCTACACTGCGAGAAAGCGGGGATTTTGCGGTGGGGTGAAATTTCAACCATGTAGGGGTGCAATACTTGCACCCCTATTGGTATGATGGGATTTTTAAGGATTCGTCAACGGTATTTTTAACGCCTAACGGGATTATTCTGCGTTGATGTAGGGTAATAATGCCATGTGTCTAGCATATTTTATCGCAGATGTCAAGTCTCGTTGCTGTTTTGCGGTTAAGTTGGTGATGCGACGAGGTAAAATTTTGCCCCGTTCGGTGATAAATTTTCTCAGTAATTCCACGTCTTTGTAATCAATGGGATCACCGGGTTTAATGGGAGAGAGTCGTTTGCGATAATAAGCCATAATTCGTTTATTTTTGTCGTTTACGCCTAAAAATTGTCTAAAAATTGTTTAACGGAAACCGTTAGGGAGTGTCTGTCCTTCTCTGGGGAGTTTACTCCGGGTTTTAGCCATCGTCTCAGAAATCAGTAGGGGACTGACTAAGTTACCTTTACTTAGTTTCTTTGTGGATGGTGTGCTTGTTACAGTGGGGGCAAAACTTTTTCAGTTCCATGCGTCCCGTCGTGTTCCGTCGATTTTTGCTGGTGGTGTACCGCGAAACTCCAGGAGTTCTTTTATCCGTGTTGGTGCGGCATTCGGTACACTCTAGAGTAATAATGAGTCTAACGCCCTTTTTACTTGCCATAGCTCTTGCTTACGTCCCGTTAATTTAGCTGTTTTCCCTGAATCGGATTAGCGATCGCAAGGGATTAAATAATTTAAACGCGACTTATCATCGTCGCATACGATAGCGCACTTCGTCAAGGAGGCGGCGCACTTGAATATCCAGAGAAATACCCCGTTGAGTTTGAATTTTCACCGTCCCCACCAGACGGTCATGGAAAGTCTGATTCCAGTCATCATCAGCATAGGCAATCCCACAATCAATAATAACCGGAGAAACGAGTAACAGGGTAGAGAAGGGATTGAGAAAAAAGACATTAAACCCGGCCATGGCCAGCAACGCTAACCCACCTAAAACACCTTCCCGTTTAGCCAACATGAAAATATCCGGGACTTTCCGATATTGGAGGTCTAACACTTTAATATCCATACACCAAGACCCCAAACTTTGCCCCTCGTTGCGGTCCACCACCACCACCCGGTTTACCCCCCACAAGACAAGGAAGACCAACCCCTGAAAAAACCAATTCCCCACAAAGGAACTGACTAACCAAGTCAAGACAAAATCAATCACAAACGCCCAAAAACGGCGTTCAGCAGGCACTCTGGGAAAGCGTTTCGGGACAGGACGAGTCATTTCAGTGAACAATTAGACCAATGATTTCATTGTAAGCGGGATTGTAGGCCAGATACAGAAAGACAATCTCTTGGTTGGGATTGACTGACCCCATATTCTAACTGCCTCAACCTAATAATAAATTGCACGTTTTGATCTGCGCTTTAAATCGCTGTATCCTTTACCTGTTACCTGTTCCCTCACCTGTTCCCTGTTCCCTCACCTGCCAAGTTAATTTAACCTGACTACCGAGTTACTTATGACGATTCGTTTTCAAGATACCCTGAGTTGGGAACAAGCCCAACTGTTGATGCAACCGACCTTAATTCGCGTGATTGATAATTTGCGGAAATGCTTGGAAAAGACCGACTGGCAGGGAAAATATGAGGAAATTCAAGACCCAATCCCAGGGTATCAACTCCATTTAAGTCAAGGGGAGACGGCCATTGCCACCCTCAACCTCTGGGAGGTATGTTTTCAAATTTGCTTTCTCAATTATCCCCCAGAACCGCCCCAAGAGAATCCCCAGGTGGACGTTGATGTGAGTCTATTCGACGAAACCGGGGACATTGCGTGGCAACGGTTAGACGAGAAGGCGAAACAGTTAATTGAAGGGGTGTTTCAGGATTTGGTGATGGGAGATGGGGAAGATAGGGGAGATGGGGAAGATGGGGAGTAACAACTGGTAACAGTTTACTGATTACTGTTTACTCTCGGTGAAACTACAATCGCCTAAAATTAGCTGAAAGGCTTACTGTGATTAGTTTCTGACTTCTTTTTAGGGTAAGGGTAAAACCTTCCTATTCCCTATTCCCAGTTCCGGAGTTCCCTTCGGACGCTGATTACTGTTTACTGATTACTGATTACTGATTACTGTTTAGAGTCAACAACAGCATTATGGCAACTCCGGATTTTGTCGATCAGAAAAGACAAACCCCTTCCCAACCCAAACCCATCAACCTCTTAAACGTCTTTCGACTGGGGTTATTTAATTTGGGAGTGGGTTTGATGGCCGTGTTAACGGTTGCAGTCCTCAATCGGGTAATGATCTCCGAATTTAATATACCCGCTTGGATTACTGCCGGGGCTGTGGCCTTGCAATATTTACTTTCTCCGGCCCGGGTTTGGTTTGGCCAACTCTCCGATGCGAAACCGTTGTTTGGCCTACACCGGACGGGGTATGTGAGGATAGGGGCAATTGCGGCGGGAATTGCCGTTTTTTTAGCCGTACAGGTGGCTTGGCAACTGGGAATGGCTTCGGAGTCCGGTTGGGTGTGGAACGCGCCTACAGTGCTATGGACGGTGTGTTTGGGGTTAGTGTTTGTGGTGTATGGGCTAGCGATCGCATCCTGTTCCGTCCCCTTCACCGCCTTATTAGTCGATATCTCCGACGAAAACAACCGCCCCCGACTGGTCCCCATCGTCTGGTCCATGCTGATGGTCGGCATTGTCATCGGTGGCATTACCGGAGGCATCTGGGGAAAAACCTTTATTGGCCAAACCAACATCACCCTCAACGACCTCTATTTTCCCCTCAACCTCCTCTTTACCGTCGTTCCCATCGTCTTCATCGCATTAGCCTTTATCGCCACCTGGGGAATTGAGAAAAAATACTCCTATTACGCCGTCCGATCCTCCGCCCAAGACCGAGAAGATAGTATTACATTAGGCAATGCCCTCCGCATCCTCACCCAAAGTCGCCAAACCGCCATTTTCTTCTTCTTCCTCCTCACCTTAACCCTAGGCTTATTCCTACAAGAAGCAGTCCTAGAACCTTACGGAGGCGAAGTATTTGGGATGCCCATTGGGGAAACCACCCAACTCAACGCCGCTTGGGGAATTGGTATTTTAATCGGCTACAGTACCACCGGATTTTTAGTCGTCCCCCGGTTAGGGAAAAAACTCACCACCCGCATTGGTTGTTTAGCCGTAGCCTTTTGTTTCTTACTCATTATTTTCTCTGGATTCACCGCCAATCCCCAAATTTTACAGGCCGCCATGTTAATTTTTGGCATTGCTGCCGGAGTTGCCACCATTGGGGGCATTTGTTTAATGTTAGACTTAACCACCGCCGAAACCGCCGGGACTTTTATCGGGGCCTGGGGCCTGTCTCAGTCTCTAGCGCGAGGACTCGCTATCTTCTTGGGTGGCATATTGTTAGATGTGGGCAAAGCCTTGTTTAATACCCCCTTTATGGCCTATGCGTCCGTATTTGCCATGGAAGGGTTAATTGCATTAGGCGCGACGGTACTGTTAAACCAAGTGAATGTAGAGGAGTTTCAAGAAAATGTGGGGAATGCAGTCCAAACTGTCATGGAAGGAGACTTAGATGGATAATGCCTTTTGGGACTCGGTTTTAACCTTTTGTCAAAACACCACCGAACGAGTCGGCCAACAGTTGATCAAAGATTTTGGCAAAATTCAAGCGGTTCGTAAAACCGACGGTAGTTTAGTCACCGAAGCGGATAAATGGTCAGACCAAGAAATTCGCACCGCCATTGGTCAGTCTTTCCCCGATCACGGTGTATTATCCGAGGAAACCCAACATATTTTCCCCGATAACGACTGGTGTTGGGTAATTGATCCCATTGATGGGACAACAAATTTTACCCGTGGGATTCCTATTTGGGGGATTTCCCTAGGCTTGTTATATCAAGGAATGCCTGTCTTTGGCTTTGTCAATTTTCCCCAAATCCGACAACAATTTTATGGGTATTGGTACGGAGACACTGGACTCACCGGACCCACTGGGGCCTATTTGAATGGCCAACCCCTCCATACCAGTCCTGATAACCCCAGTCAAAATCATATCTTCAATCTCTGCGCTCGGAGTACCGATGTAATGAAAACGCCTTTCCCTTGTAAAATTCGGATGATCGGGGTGGCTAGTTATAACAGCGTCTTAGTCGCATCGGGGGCCGCGTTGGGAGGAGTCGAGGCCACCCCGAAAA
This sequence comes from Spirulina sp. CS-785/01, assembly GCF_028330525.1. Taxonomy (GTDB): domain Bacteria; phylum Cyanobacteriota; class Cyanobacteriia; order Cyanobacteriales; family Spirulinaceae; genus JAQMSD01. Next base: position 2,820 of record NZ_JAQMSD010000119.1, on the reverse strand, counting down.
TTTGGGATATTGCGGCAGTGTGGTCTATTGTACAAGCGGCGGGTGGGGTGTTCGTCACTCTCGAACCCGACCCGGTTTTCCCCTTGACAAAAGGGCAAGATTATGGGGAGAGACCGTTTCCCAGTTTAGTGGCCAGTCGGGAAGAATTGCTGCCTGTTTTTCGGCCTTTGGTTCAGTTTATCGGCGATCGCGTCTTAAATGAAACATTGGTTTGAAGTCCTCAGCGCATCCCTCCAGAGTCCTGTCGTAAGAAACCCCGTTGCGGTAAGTTTCGGTGCAGTGGGGGGAGCTTTATGCCGTTATTATCTAGGACGTTGGTTAACGCAACTGTTGGGGGTAGCGTTTCCCTACGGGACTTTTTTTGTCAACATCACAGGCAGTTTTTTGATGGGGTTATTGGTGTCTCTCCTGACAACCCAAGTGATTCAACTTTCTCCAGAAGTAAGAAGCTTAATATTGGTCGGCTTTTTAGGGTCTTATACCACGTTTTCCAGTTATGAGTTAGAGAGTTTTAAATTATTCAATGATGGACGGTTTTTTGTCTTATCCCTCTATTGGTTAGGAAGTGCCGTTTTAGGGTTACTCGCAGTGTATGGGGGGATAAAATTCGGACATTTCCTGAATGATTAAAGAGACAACCTGCTAAAAATTAAATTTGTGCGGTTTTTAATTGCAACTTGTTTAAAAAGGTCGGCATGGGGCATAAGGTGTTATGCTAACCTTCAAACCAATACACTAGGCATGAGCAGATATGAGAAACCCGGTTTCTTTCAGCACTTTAGATAAAACAGCAACATCTATCACAGAAACCGGGTTTCTTCACTGATACAAAGTTTTCCTACTTTCCCCGGATAGGCGGCTTTTTCATGATTTCTCCATTCAACTAAGACTTCTATCTCTTTTTTTAATTCTCTAGCAAAATACAAAGCACTTTGCCAAGATTTATTAGCATCATTCCTTTGTATTGAAATACCAAGATTAGAATAGAAGAAGAAACCACTATCATTACGTTTTCCTTTAACAATATTTGACTTAGAAAATGCTATTATTTCATCAACAGTAAATTCATCTAAAGCATATCTATGTGCTTGATAAACTAAATCTTTATAACTTTTAACTGTACTGTCTCCAAAATGTCCTTGCAGAATTTTTGTATAAGTTAAATTAACGGTATCAGGATTTAAGTTTATAGGGTTCGAGTTTATAGTTTGTATTGTTGGCGGAGGAACAGGTTCTGGAAAAGTAACAGGTTTTGGACTGTTTTTATCATAAAAATCCAGTAATCTTTCAATAACATTTCCGGGTGAATCAAAACCCTTTGCGTGTTTTTCTAATCTTTGATACGTGATGTCGGATACGCGGATGACTTGACTCATTGTAGCGAAACCTGATCTGTCCGTTATATTGTAACAATGTAACAAACAGATTGTCAAGAAACTGGAGATAGACCAATCCTCTTTATGTCCAATAAGGTGGAGTGGAGCATCACCCAACACCCCACCTCATACCAATCTAACTAAACGTTGCAGTAATGCGCTTCATGGCTTCTTCCACATTGGCGCGACTATTAAACGCCGAAATGCGAAAATAACCCTCTCCCGCAGCACCAAAACCTGATCCCGGTGTTCCTACGACATTGGCATTATGCAGGAGTTTATCAAAGAAATCCCAACTAGACATTCCTTCAGGAGTTTTCAACCATAAATAAGGCGCATTAACTCCCCCATACACGGTAATTCCCGCAGCAGCGAGTTGATCCCGAATAATTTGGGCATTTTCCAGATAAAAATTAATTAACTGTTTTACCTGGGCTTGACCTTCTGGGGAATAAACTGCCTCTGCACCCCGTTGTACAATGTAGGAGACTCCATTAAATTTGGTCGATTGACGACGATTCCAGAGTTTATGGAGTTCTACGGGAGTTCCATCTTTCGTTTTCGCGGTTAACCCTTGGGGAACAACCGTATAAGCGCAACGAGTCCCTGTAAACCCGGCATTTTTGGAGAAAGAGCGAAATTCGATCGCGCAATCCCGGGCCCCGTCCATCTCATAAATGGAATGGGGTAAACTATCATCAGTGATAAACGCCTCATAAGCCGCATCAAAGAGGATAATGGCATCATGGGATTTAGCATAGTCCACCCATGCTTGCAAATGCGCTTTACTGGCGGTTGCTCCCGTGGGATTATTGGGGAAGCAGAGATAAATTAAATCGACACTTTCGGTGGGAATAGCCGCCGTAAAGTTATTTTCTGCATTAATGGGAATATAAACCAAACCGCCATATTTCCCCGTCTCATCCACTTCTCCGGTATGGCCGGCCATGACATTTGTATCCACATAAACCGGATAAACCGGGTCTGTGACCGCAATTTTATTATCCTTGCCAAAAATATCGAGAATATTCCCCGTGTCACATTTTGCCCCATCCGAGACAAAAATTTCCGAGGCATCAATATTACAACCGCGAGAATTAAAATCCTGTTGAGCAATTTTTTCCCGTAACCAAGCATACCCCTGTTCGGGCCCATAGCCTTGGAAGGTTTCCCGGTTGCCCATTTCTTCGACGGCCTGTTTCATCGCCTGACAACAGGCTTCTGGTAAGGGTTCGGTGACATCGCCAATTCCCAGTTTAATGATTGGTGCGTTGGGGTTTTCTTGGGCGAAGGCGTTGACTCGTCGAGCAATTTCGGGGAATAAGTATCCCGCTTTCAATTTCAGGTAGTTTTCGTTAACGGTGGTCATCTTGGCTGATCATTTAGACACTGTTGATCTAGCATATCTTTGGCTGGAGCGTTTGGGGAGTCGGGAGTCGGGAGT
>NZ_JAQMSD010000118.1 GCF_028330525.1 Spirulina sp. CS-785/01 | reverse complement strand
CTGAGAAGATGTTGTCGTTTCTGTAAAAACTTTAATACTATGAAACGGCTATTCACTCTTTTTATAGATTACAAACTGTTTACCTTGCCTCATCTTAAAAACTACGATGTGTTTTCATATCTCGTTTGAAAATGCTATATATATCCGAAAAATGTGTTAACTTAACAGATCGTACCGATCCGAAATTGATAACTCATTAAAGAGTAAGACAAACCGAGTTACTCCTTTGACCTTGGTACTCCGTCCTCATTAATCTGTTCTTGGAAACTCCGCCTAGTCCTCCTAACCTCAGTCCTAGACCAAGAACACTAATCCCATTTTCTGGCTCCCCTCTCTCTCTGCTAAGACTCATTTTCGGGACTCCCTTGGAAGGCAGTTTGAATGGCGAGTAGCAATAAGCCTAAGCCAGCGATCGCAAATAAAGCCGTTACCAGTGTCACCCCACCCATCACCAACGTCCGCACTGCCACAGCGATGTTGGTTGCAGTGATGTTGGTATCAGGTAGCGGTTTAGCTGCAAAAGTATTGATAATATTGCGATCCAGCAGATAAAACAACGTCGCTAATCCACCGGAAATTAAACCGCCAATGATACATTGCAGTGGAGTGACATCTTTTTCGTTTGGATCAGGAGATGGGGTCATAAATAGATAATGGGTGATCGGCGATAAGAAGACTAGGTGAGTGATTATTCTCAAGTATTGCTCCTCAATTGTCAATTGCATGGGCAATTGAGAAGCAAAATGCGGGAATTGGGAATGAATAATTAGGTTTGGGTCTTCGGTAATTGCTTATTCTCAATTATCGAGTCTTCTTTCTCCGATGTCAATGTCAATGGAAAAGAGGGGTACTCAAATAGCGTTCCCCCCCACTCGCTTGGATAATCACAAGGCGTTTGTGGGCATTCTCTAGGCGTTTCGCCACCTCTATCCCCGCATAAACCGTTGCCCCACTACTAATGCCACTCATCACCCCTTCCTCCTTCGCCAATCTCCGCCCCATCTGATAGGCTTGATCTTCAGTAACTAGGAAAATTTCGTCAATTAAATCCACTCGTAAAACATCGGGAATAAACCCCGCCCCAATCCCCTGTAAATCGTGAACATGAGGCGGTTTTCCGCTTAATACAGCACTTTTCTCCGGTTCAACCGCAATAATCTTCAAATCGGGGTTTCGTCGCTTTAAAAAGCGTCCAGCCCCCGTTAACGTCCCCCCAGTCCCCACTCCTGTTACCAGAATATCCACCTTTTCCTCCATGGCCGTCCAAATTTCCGGCCCCGTAGTCGTGTAGTGAATTTTCGGGTTCGCCGGATTGCTAAATTGTTGAGGAGAGAACGAATGAGATATACTAGCGAGGAGTTCATTGGCTCGCGCGATCGCGCCCCCCATATCCAACTCCGCCGGAGTCGTCATCACCTTCGCCCCATACGCCTTTAATAATTGCCGTCTCTCCTGACTCATATTATCCGGCATCGTCAAGATCAAAGCATACCCCTTCGCCGCACAAACCATCGCCAACCCAATCCCCGTATTCCCCGATGTCGCCTCAATAATCGTCGATTGCTGCGGCTGAATCAACCCCGACGCTTCCGCCTCCTCAATCATACTAATGGCAATCCGGTCTTTCACCGACTTAGCTGGATTAAAACTCTCTAATTTTAAATACACTTCCGCCTCACACTTATCCGCCAAAGCCAACCGCTTTAACTGCACAATGGGCGTATTGCCAATAACTTCGGTAATATTATTATAAATTTTCATTTTTGGTTGTTTGTTATTTATTTATTATTTGTTGTTGGTTGTTTCTTCTTGGTGATCACGGAATGGGGAAGAAACCGGGTTTCTATGCCAACTGTAGTTATTAGCCACACAGTCAAATCAGCAACCCGATTTCTCAACTGACCAATTATCCATTATCAACTGTCTCAAAACATTAACCCAAAAAACACGCCAATAAAACCAACAATTAACCCAAAATGGGGCAAATTACTCCACAATGGTCGCTGCGTAATTCTCAGCAAAGGATAAACACTAAACGGAATCGCCGTCAACAACACCACCCCCTGTAAAAACTGCGCCACATCCAAACTCCAAGTCAACGTCGGCAACCCTGCCCCAGAAAAGCCCAAACTGCGAGCCAGCACAGGTAAAACCTGCCCCGCTTCCATCATCATCGCCGGAGTATAATACGCCAAATTCGCCACCAAAACTAACGGCAAATACGCATAAATCACCCGTAAATAATTCGGCATTTCTGGATCAAACCAGCGCGTCACTTGATGCACCAAATACGTCACCCCAAAAGGAATCAATAACAACCCATTCACCAAAGGAAACGCCACCCAAAAATTATCCGAACTCAGCGCAATATTTTCCCACCCTAACGGTTGTAAAACCTTGTGGGAATAGTGCATAAACACCCCCCCAAACAACAATAATAATAACGCTGCCTCCGCCCAAAATGCGGTATGATTTTCTAACAAATCCGTTGCTGGAAAGCGTAAATTTAATTGTACCGACCGATGGGGACAGGCTTTTAAACAGGTCATACAGAGAACACAATCTCGATTATCCTTGAGTTGGGCAGGATGAGAGTATAAAGGACATCCTCCCGTCGCTTGGCCTTCTGTGGGGAGAGAGTTAGAGAAACTGACGGGAGTGGCATCACTACCCTTATAACAGCCAAAGGTACTACATTGCGTCCCACAAATCTGCTGAGTTGACCGCAATTCCACCATAGACAACTTTGCAAACATCCCATTCATTCCCCCAATGGGGCATAAATAGCGACACCAAAGCCGCCGTTCGTAGATTAAACTACAAATAATCGCCCCGGCGGTAATAATGACCAGTAACCAAGCGGATAATGCAGGGTTGTGGGGTAAGTCCCAGAGTTTTTCCCAGAGATAAATGGCCCAAAACCCAGCAAAGAGTAACCAGGCCCCCCATTGGTTGAACCAGCGTGTGGGCCAAGGCCGCAGTTTCCTAGGGAATAACCACAGGGAGAGTTTTCGCAACCATTCCCCGGTGATCATAAAGGGACAAATGCTACACCAAATCCGGCCTGCAAGGGGAAAGAGGAGGAGGTAAAAGGGCCACCACCAGGCCCAAAAAAAATGTAAGGTGATGCTAGAGTCTCGACTCTCAGGCCCCAACCACCCCCAGAGGGTGACGGGGAGAAATAAGGCCATGACGAGTATCCAGATGCGTTCGGGCCACCAAGGACTCAGTAGGAAGGTTCGCAACCCAGGGATATGGTTGAGGAGATCGATGCGAAAGGCGTTTTTTTGGGATTCTACGGACCAGAGGACTTGTTCGGGGATGGTGGTTTGGCCGGGCGGTGTCATGATGACGGCCCGTTGCAGAATACTGGCTAATTCGGCAATATTTTCGGGGTAGTTATAGCTGAGGAGACGACGGAGATCAGCTTGGTTGAGGGTAAGGAGGGGACGGTTTCTATCTTGACAATATTGTTGCAGAAAATGTTGTGCTAAGTGGGGGATATCTTGTTTCCGTTGGGGGAGACTAAAGAGTTTGATGGTTTGGGGGGAGAGGGTTTTGGGGGGGTTGAGGGGGTGAGGACTGGCTAAGATGAGACGAACCCAACTCTGATAACGTTGGGTGGACTGGTTGGGGGTGAGATGGCCGGTTTGGAGGTATTGATAAAGGCGATCGCGGTCTGAGGGGGATAAAAGTTGTACATTATCAATGAGGACTGTTCCCCGTTCGAGGAGTTGGAGGAGGCCGGGGGTTTGAGGGGTGCCAAAGATGCGTTGGCGAAGCCTCTCGGAACGAGAATCGCTGTTTAACTGTCCTCGTTCTGTTTTCGGCAGTTGGGCGCAGTCGAGTTCCGCGAAGGGATAATTATTTAAGTTAGAGAGGGCGTGAATACGTCCGGCAATGAAGGTTTTACCGCTTCCGGGAGGCCCTTGAAGGAAAAGGGGTTGGCTGGGGGGTTGGGCGGCGTTTTGCACCTTTTCTCGCAGTTTGCGGCTGGCTTTACTCTCGCCGATAATGGTTTCATTGTGGGGGATGGGTTGGAGGTAGGGTTGCAGGGTTTGTTGACGTTGTTGTTCTTTAGCGAGACGTTGTTCAACGGTTTGCAGGTGTTCGGCGAGAATTTGGGTGAAAATTTGTTGAATTTGGGGATAGGTTTGGAGACACTGTTGCAGGTTGTCTTGGGAGAGAAACCAGAGTTCGCTTTGAGTGAGGGTGATGGCGTTACTTTGGTAGTGGGAGGTGTCTCGTTGGATTAAGGGGGCATATCCAAATAAGTCCCCGGCATTATAGTAGGCGATATGGGTTCGACCGAGGGAGGAGAGGCGATAATTTTCTACGGTTCCCCATTTGAGGATGTAGAGGCCGCTGGGGGGTTGGCCTTCGTGGTAGATGGGGGTGTCGGGGTTGACTTTCAGGGGGGTTAGGGAAGCTGCGATCGCATCTAAGATTTCATCCCCCAATTGTCCCCAAAGACGGTGAAAACTCAACCAGTCACACCGAGAGGTTATCTCGGTTGCATCGCTAACGGAGGAGGTGGAGGGGGTTAGAGGGGTGGAGGTAGTAACAGAACCCATAGTACATGGAGAAGGAGTATCTTTTCCTATCTTAATCCTGTTCCTTGACCCACTCCCCCCGATGGTTCATTTTTGTTTACAGGACTCATGGTGAAAGCCTCTCGTTTTTAAACAGGCAATGAAAGCAAGTTGCAGAATTGATTCTGTGTTGAAGTGTTGCTTTATAGTTAGATATCTGAGAGAACTAACTAGCTGAAATATATTTCTCTGGGCCTACCAAAGAGACATAGGGAGAGACGGAAAAATAACGTTGGGCGACATCTTGCACTTGATCTGGGGTAATTTGCGCGATCGCATCCGGAAAAGTCTGATCAAACTCAATCCCCACCCCAATTGTCTCATACCAGCCAAACATCTGAGCAATTTCCGCGTTGGTTTGCTTCCCTAACGCATATTGACCAATTAACTTATTTTTTGCCGCTTGTAACTCCTCTGGGAGGAGAGGAGTCTCCCGCAACCCTTCCACTTCCTCTTGTAACCCCCCAATGGCCGTTTGCGTATTTTCCGGTGCAGTCCCCATATATACAACAAACTGAGACGGTTCAATGCGCGTCGGATAAAACCCCGACACATCATAGGCCAACCCCCGTTTCTCCCGTAACTCCACAAATAAGCGACTGGATAACCCATTGGCAAGGTATGTATTCACCAACTTTAACACCCGATAATCCTCTTGTTTCTGCACGGCTGGCGCGTGATAGCCTAACATAACGATGGACTGCTGACTTTGTTGAGGCAGCGCGTTGCGACTGGGTTGTGCTGTAATGGACGGGAGTTTTGGGGTAATGATCTCCGTTTGAGGGGGTTGCCAATCGCCAAATAATTCATTGACAGCAGCAATGGCTTGATCCGGTGTAATCCGGCCTGAGATACTGACAATTAAATTATCTGGTCGAAAATAATGCTGGTGATATGCCTCCAACACCCCCGGAGTCAGTTGGGATACGGTGTTCTCTGTCCCTAAAATCGACGATTGATAGGGATGTTGGGGATACATAGCCTCCCGTAGTTGAAAAAAGGCTAAATTAAAGGGGCGTTCCTGTTGTGCCTTGATATTCTGTAAAGTGAGTTGTTGTTCTAAGGCCACTTCAGACTCCGGGAAAGTCGGCGATCGCAGAATTTCCCCCGCCAAAGCAAACATCTCCGGGAAATCCGGTGTCACCGTCTTCAACCCCAACAAAAAATAATCCGCCGCCGCACTCACCCCCAACTCGGCCCCAATGGACTCCACCTTCTCCGCAATTTCCGCCGAAGACAAATTTGCCGTCCCCTTCGTCATCGTGGCCGCCATCAGGTGGAAGACTCCCGCCTGATCAAGGGTTTCCCAACGTCCCCCGGCCCGAAAAAACAACCGGGCCGCAATAATATCCGCCGCCTGGTTTTCCACTGCAATCACAGTAATACCGTTATCGAGGACTGTTCGATGAAGATGAGGGGTAGGCATTGTTTTGTTTGTTTTTTTCTTGGTTATTGGTTATTGGCGATTAATTCTGGGGGAACTATCCTGTCTTTTACCTTCTCTAGGCAAACTCAGAGAAGCCGTTTCTCTAACAAGACAGTGCATAAACGCAGCACATCTTCACGCTTGAAAAAGTCTGCCTCTGGTCTATTTCTTAACTGATTAATTACGTCTGAAGAAACCCAGTTTAAAAGTGTTTGATCTTAATTGCTAATTGCTAATTACTAATTGCTAATTGTTCATTGACAAACCGAATTACAACGTTTTCATCACCGTCACCACATAACGGTCTGGGGTTAAATAGCGTTTCGCAATGCGTTGCAAATCTTCTGCTTGTAAATTGGCAATGCGTTGGGGATAGGTGACAGACAATTCAGCCTGAGAAATTGTATTGTAATATCCATAAAGGCTGGCCAACTGACTTGGGGTTTCCGTAGAAAACATATAATCATTCATCAAGAGACGTTTAATTCGTGCTAATTCCGCCTCTCCAATGGGTTGAGTTTGCAGTTGATCCAGTCGTTCTTGGATAATGCCTTCAACTTCCTGCAAATGGGGAGTCTCCAACCAAGCACTAATAGTAAACAAACTCGATCCCCGTTGCAAGGAGAATTCCCCACAAATATCCCACACCCGTTGTTTTTCCTCCCGTAATTCTTTCACCAAACGCGAGGTGCGACCATAGGCCAGTAAAACACTGAGCATATCGAGTCCCACCGCATCATCCAGTTTATCAACCCCTGGCCCGGTCCAAGCCATCATCAGTCTTGCTTGTTCTAAGTGGGGTAAACGGAGTTCCGTGCGGGCAATTTTATGATGAATGGGGGCTAAAATCGAGGTGCGGGGGGGACATTCCGATCGCACTTCAAACTCTGCAAAGGCCCGATTTAATAACGATAAGGCTTCCTCCTGTTCAATTCCCCCAATTAGCGTCACGGTCATATTTTCCGGTTGATAATGGGTGCGGTGGAAGCAGCGCATTTGATTGGGCGATCGCATTTTAACTTGTTCCTCCGTCCCCAGAATTGACCGTCCGTAGGTTGACTCCCCATATACCGTCTCGCACAACGTCTGAAACCCCAACCAGTCGGGATCATCCTGACAAGAGCGAATTTCCTCAATCACCACATCTCGTTCACAGAGAAACTCATCATCGGGAATCGTCGCATGAAGTAAAATATCGGCAAAATAGGGCAAAATCGTCTCTAAATTTTGCGCTGCGGTAGTTAAGAAAAAATGGGCATAATCATGACTGGTTGCTGCGTTCGTCATTCCCCCAGTATTTTCGACTACCCAATCAAACTCACCGGGGCCAATCTGTTTACTCCCCTTAAAAATCATGTGTTCCAAGAAATGAGCCATCCCGTACCAATTATCCGGCTCAACACTCGCTCCGGCACGCACCCAAACATCCACTACTGTCACCGGAGTAGCAGGGAGATGTTGATGAATGACGGTTAAACCGTTATTTAAGCGAAAGACATTGGCGGGAAAAGGCGTGTTAACACGGGGTTGCGTGATTTGTTGCAAGGTTGTCCAGACCAAAATAGCTTTACCCTATCGTACTATTGTCGCCTCTAGAAAAATGATGGTTTTTATACAGAAATTTTGACAATTCCACCCACATTAAGGGGTATTTTACCTAGCTTGCCATCAGTTCCCCTTACGACTGGTTAGTTCCTTATTGTAGCGTTTTTTGTTGGTTCTTGGAGCGTTTTTTGTTGGTTATTGGTTGATTGTTTGGGAACAGGGAACAATAATCAATTATCCATTATTCATCTATTCATCACCCAAATTCAAAATCCCCCTAGTCAAACCAGAGGGATCAAATCTTGAGATGCACCGCAACGCCGTCTTACCTCAGTTTTTGACCTGGAAAACTCCAGGTGGGTGCCGACGCTCTACGCTTTAAGTTTCCGATAATGCTATGCTGAAACAGATTAACTGAATCAGTCATAGTCGGTCTACTGCCACGCACGCTGTTAGCTCCCTAATAATTCAAGCATAGATCAACAAACTATATTGGCAGTCACCAACGTTGCAGTGCGATCTTGTTCTTCTATAATAATCATGTTTGGGGGGGAATGTGCAAGAGGGTTCACAATTTTTTTAGAATGCGGAGCGAAGTTGGGACTTTAAAATTAAAGAGAATTCAGCCAAATAGGGACAAATTATGACGAAAACCGGAAAAATTGAATATCGTGGAGTCGGTTTAGGGGCCTGGGCCTTAGTCACCGATACCGGAGAAACCTACGAACTGCAAAATGCTCCTGAATCTCTACAACAAGAAGGGATAAATGTCAAGGTTGACGGAAAAATTCGAGAGGATATTATGACCGTAGCCATGATCGGGCCAGTTTTCGAGGTGGACTCGTTCGAGGTAATTTAACCCATTTGTATGAGCCATTTGAGCGATGAATACCCGTAAACTCAGGGAACTAGCGCAACTCTTTTTAAAACTCGGTATTATCGGCTTTGGCGGCCCGGCTGCCCATATTGCCATGATGGAGGAAGAAGTAGTACAGAAGCGGCGTTGGTTGTCGCGGGAGCATTTTCTTGATCTCTTAGGGGCTACAAATTTAATTCCTGGGCCCAACTCTACAGAAATGGCCATTCATGTGGGTTACACCTATGGGGGTGTACCGGGGTTAGTAGTAGCCGGGGTGTGCTTTTTATTCCCGGCGATTACAATTACAGGAATTCTCGCTTGGGTATATCAAGCATTTGGCACATTACCCGCCGTGGCCCCCCTCCTATACGGGATTAAACCTGCGGTGTTAGTGGTGATTTTTGGGGCGTTGTGGCGGTTGGGGAAAAAGGCCATTAAAAGCCGCACCTTGTTGATTATTGCCTTGGGGGTTGTTCCCCTGTTGTTATTGGGATTGAATGAGGTGCTGGCGTTGCTGGTTGGCGGTGTGGTGGGGATGTTCTGGTTGCGGTGGCAAATTCCCCATCGCACCTCTAGTTTATGGGTTGCGGGGTTGAATGCCAGTGCATTGGCGAAACCGACGGTGGCCTTGGCCGCAACTACGGCAAAAGTAACCCCTCCCCTCTGGCAACTGGGGTTAGTGTTTCTGAAAGTGGGGGTGGTGTTGTTTGGGAGTGGCTATGTCTTGATTGCCTTTTTAGAAGGGGAGTTAGTGGGCCGGGGTTGGTTGACGCAACAGGAGTTATTAGATGCCATTGCCATTGGACAATTTACCCCCGGCCCGGTGTTGTCCACTTCAACGTTTATTGGGTATGTGGTATCGGGGTTTCCAGGAGCTATGGTGGCCACGGTGGGCATTTTTCTGCCGTCCTTTTTGTTTGTCTTAGCGGTGAATCCTCTGATCCCCAAAATGCGGCAGTCGGTGTGGGCAGGGGCGTTTTTAGATGCGGTGAATGTCAGTGCGGTGGCATTAATGGCGGTGGTAACGGGACAATTGGCGTTTACCCTGTTGTGGCAGCCGTTAGACGGGTTGGCTTGGGGGATTGTGGGGTTAAGCGCGATCGCGCTATTCTGGTTTAAATTAGGCCCCGTTTGGTTAGTCCTCGGCGGCGCAATTTTAGGCTATGTTGCTAGTTTATAATGGAGTTGATAGTTGATAGTTGATAGTTGATAGTTGAACCACAAAGACACAAAGGACACAAAGGGGAGATGGGGAAAACAAAAATATATTATTCCCGATTCCCGATTCCCGATTCCCTTGTTTACAAACAACCAACAATAAACAACAAACTACGACTCTGTTTCCTCAGTTAATAACTGTTGTGCTTCTTGGGCTGAAATTCCCTGTCCTTGATAGCCAAAATACCAGAGACTTGCGGCGGCCTCTGCCCCTGTTACGGCTTTTTTCGGTTGTAATAGGGTGGTATAACCAAAAGCGCGTAAAATGTTGGCCTGTTGCCCATTTTCAAAGTCTGCTAATAATTCTGGGAAGACATTGGGATCAATATTCTCGACATCTTGAAACCCCCAAGTTGTCTCAATGGCCGCCAATGACGCATCGGGGAGAGAGCGACGGACATCGAGGGGGACTTTCCATTCTAAAAGTTGTTCTCTCGTTAAGGGGGAGTCTGGTTGAAAGAGTAAGGCCGCAGTATCCCCCGTGAGACGAGAGGGAATAATTCCCGCTTCTGCGAGTCCCTGAATGATGGCAAAATCGGTATCATTGGGGGGAATGTCGGTGAATGCGGGGTTTTCTGCTTGGGGGGCCGGACGAATTTGTTTTGTGGGGCGATCGCGGTACATTTGATTATGGGCCGCAAATAACCATCGGGCAAAAGTCCGACGGGTTATGGTTTCATTGGGTTGGAAGTTTTCCGGGATAACTCCCAAGGCGGCTAAGTCTTGAATATATCCCCGCATTTGGGAGGAGACTGCGTTTAAGTTGGGGAGAGAGACGGGTAAGGGGGAGGGTTGAGGAGTGGCGGTTATTTCCCCATAGGTTAGGGTATAACGGGTGGTTGCGGTTTGAGCATCAGAAAAGCGCAGTTGCACTTGTTTCTCGTCTTTTTGAGCAATGAAGGGGGTTGTCTTGTCTCCTGGGGTAATAATCTCCCAATTTTGGTCTTTTAGGGCTTCTCGATAAAACTCTAACACTTCTTCGGAACTATCTTGGGTTTCCCAGTTACTTTCCCCGGTGATAACTGCTTGGGGGGAGTTAGGACGCAGTTTGCTGGCTTGGGGATAATGGGGAAAGTCTTCTGGGAATTGTTGGGGTAAATTATTGTTGGCGGCGGTTATTTCTGTTGATGTTTCTGGGTTACGTCTTACAGTGGGAGGGGAAGGACTAGGCCGAGGAGTTGTCCTGGTGCGACGGAGAGAAGGGGAGGGGGAATTGGTGGGAGAAGGTTGTAAACTAGGATCGGGGGCAAACCAACTTTGAACGGTGCGATCGCCACTACAAGCGGTCAATGCTCCACAGAGTCCTAAGATCAAGAATACAAAAACGCGAGTCATACAGAATTGATAATGGGTCATTGGTTAGGTTGAGAAACCGGGTTTCTTCTTCTAACTCTAGACAAAATTAGAACATTCCGGTAGAAACCCGGTTTCTAGGTGTGTACCAATGACTGAGAGGGGGAGAAACCGGGTTTCTTCTTCTAACTCTAGACAAAATTAGAATATTCCGGTAGAAACCCGGTTTCTAGGTGTATAACAACAACCAACAACCAACAAGAAATTAATAATAATTTCCGACTTTCCGATGGTGAACGGCTGTGAGAGAATCTGACTTAGAGACTCGGCCTTCATTCACTTGGGAATACACAATCCAATGATCGTCCACTTCCATCCGACTCACCACTTCACATTCTAAATAAGCCAGAGAATCGGTTAAAATGGGTGAACCATTCTTAGCCGTTTGGGTATTGACTCCCGCAAACCGGTCTTCACCGGGTTTAAACCGCTTGAGAAAATGCTTCATTAAATGCTGATAATGGCCTTCTTCTAGGATATTTAAAATAAACTGATCGCCCACTTGCATTAAAGATTCAATAGCGCGATCTTTGGCCACGGCAATGGAAATTCCCAAGGGTTCAAAACTTGCTTGGGATACCCAGGAAGCCAACATCGCCCCCGTGACATCCCCTTTCTGGACTGTGATAATATACAATCCACCACTAATGCGGCCAATGGCTTTATCTAGGTCACTATCTAGGGATTTCCGTTGTTTGATATTCTCTTTCTTGGTGAGTTTTTGCCCTAAGTCGGTCCCTGACTCCTCACACAGTTGGTAGATTGCTTCGGAGGGGTTATCTTTAATGCGGATACTGGGAAACCCTTCACCGAGTCCCACTTCCCGAAATTTGGTTAAAATGGGGTCGATGGGTTCGTCGTCTTCTCCGTAGGACTCAAATAAGCCAATATATTGTTTGGGTTTAGCAGAGGCTAAAATGGTGCTGAGGGTGGTGGCCGCTTCTTTTGCTTTTTCTCCAGAAGATGGAGGCATTCCAATGACTAATCCTGCGGCACTTTCGGTTAATTCTCGCACGTCTTGTTGGTCTGTTCCCAACATATCTAACATTTCTACCGTGACTCCGGTTTTCGTGATACCGTGGGCGATAGATTGGGAAATGCGATCGCTGTACCCATAATTGGAGACATAAAACACTGCAACGGTTTTTTCTCCCTTGGTTTGTGCTTTACTCCAGTCTCGATAACGGTTAATTAATTCTTGTACATTAAACTGTAACAGCGGCCCGTGACCATTGGCCACCAGTTTGACTTCTCCCAGTTTCCCCATGCGTTTTAAGGCCGACAAAACCGATCGCGCATTAGGCCCCATCAAACAGTCATAATAGAAGCGATAATCGGCCTCAATGTCTTGCAATTGGACATCATAGAGGTTATCGGAACAATAGTGCATTCCGAAAACATCGCAAGTAAACAGGGTATAAGTCCCCCAGTCATAAGTCAGAATGGTGTCGGGCCAGTGTAAATTAGGCGCATTGACAAATTCTAAAACGTGACCCTGGCCTAAATCAATTTGATCCCCATTCTTGACAATTTGCCGCTTAAAGTCTTGGTGAATGAACCCTTCGAGGAATTGAATGGCCACTTTTGACCCAACTACCGTTGTATCTGGGGCGAGTTGTAGAAAATCTTTCACTAATCCACTATGATCGGGTTCAGTGTGGCTGATAATTAGATAATCTACGCTGCGGGGGTCGATCAAACCCCGTAAGGTGTCAAAATATAATTGGCGGAATTTTTCGTGGGAGGTATCCACCAACGCCATTTTGTCCCCGTGGATGATAAAAGAATTGTAGGTTGTCCCATTTTGCAGACCGAATTCGATATCGAAGCGATCGCGGTCCCAATCTAAAGAGCGAATCGCTGTGGTATCTTGGGCAATATACCCCGTCTGCATGGTTAAACGATTTTCAGTTTGAGGAGCAACAGCAACCATATTGGCTCATAACCTCCTGAGCAATTTTGTTAACTTTTTTATATTTTTTTCATTGTGACACGCTTTTTTACAGACTGGGAATTAAGTCTGTTATACCCCCCTTAAAAGAACTTAAACTATGGCGCATATATTTCCATTGCTCTCAACCCTGATGAAAAAAGGGTTTTGACTTTTTAATCACAGGAGGTTGCTCCCGGATCTCACGCATAATTCTCAATTTGGCGATGTAATGGCGACTACAAAGTTTTAATCTAAACTTTGACCAAACGGAATTAACATGGTTGAATATCTTGGGATACCTACTTGTTTTCGACCACAGGGTTGAGGCAAATTCCATGAAGACTTTCTTTCGAGCATAGCTTCAAAAACAGTAAGGGAAAACCCAGACACGGTACAAGAAACATAATAGGTACAGCTATGAAAACTAAATACCCTGAAAATTCTCAGAAACAAGAATACGGCTCAGATCCGCTAGCAGTGCGGGATACGGCTCACTATCAGTCGGAATACATCAAAGGGTTTGTCGATAAATGGGATGAATTAATTAGTTGGGGCGATCGCGCAAAAAGCGAAGGCAGCTTCTTTATCGACATCCTCAAAGAACACGGAGCAAAAAGAATTTTAGATGTAGCCAGTGGAACGGGATTCCACTCGGTGCGTTTACGTCAGGCCGGGTTTGATGTCGTCAGTGCCGACGGTAGCCCAGAAATGCTGACCAAAGCCTTTGAAAATGCCCGTCGTCACGGCATTGTCTTACGCACCGTCCAAGCAGACTGGCGTTGGTTGAATCGAGATATTCACCAAAAATTTGATGCGATCATTTGCCTCGGCAACTCCTTTACACACTTATTTGAGGAGCGCGATCGCCGGAAAACCCTCGCCGAATTTTACGCCGCCTTACGCCATGACGGTATCTTAATCTTGGACCAACGGAACTACGATTCCATCCTTGATCAAGGCTTCTCCAGTAAGCACATTTACTACTACTGTGGCGAAAACGTCAAAGCTGAACCTGAACACGTCGATGAGGGGTTAGCGCGTTTCCGGTACGAATTCCCCGATCAATCCGTTTACCACCTGAATATGTTCCCCTTACGGCGGCAATATACCCGTCGTCTCATGCACGAAGTAGGCTTCCAACGGATTAAAACCTACGGGGACTTCCAAGAAACCTACCACGAACACGACCCCGACTTCTTCGTTCACGTAGCAGAGAAAAGCTACGATAGCACCCCCCAATACGCTATGGCCAACTATTCCACCACAGTTAACACTGCCCGCGACTACTACAACAACAAAAACGCCGATAACTTCTACGCCAACCTATGGGGTGGAGAAGACATCCACGTTGGACTGTACAAAAGCGATGAAGAACCCGTTTTTGATGCCAGTCGCCGCACCGTGGAAACCATCGCCGAGCAACTCAACATCAACGAAAACACCCGCATTTTAGACATCGGGGCCGGATACGGGGGAGCGGCCCGTTATCTCGCCAAAACCTACGGGTGTTACGTTGCTTGTCTCAACCTCAGCGAAGTCCAAAACCAACGCAACCGGGAATTAAACCGGGAGCAAGGACTCAGCGATAAAATTGATGTCATTGATGGCAGTTTTGAAGACATCCCCCTCGAAGACGAATCCTTCGATATTGTCTGGTCCCAAGACTCCATCCTCCACAGTGGCAACCGCATCCGCGTCTTCCTCGAAGTGAACCGCGTCCTCAAAGAAGGTGGAGACTTCATCTTTACTGATCCCATGCAGAGTGATGATTGTCCCGATGGTGTGTTACAACCCATCTATGACCGCATTCACCTCGACTCCTTGGGGTCCTTTGGTTTCTACCGGAAAACCGCCCAACTCCACGGTTTCTCTGAAGTGAAAATCATGGACTTCACCGAGCAGTTGGTGAACCACTACAGTCGCATTCTCAAGTCCATCGAAGACAACGAAGCAGCGGCCATTGAAGTGAGTGGCGAAGACTACATTAACCGCATGAAAACCGGGTTAAACCACTGGGTTGAAGGCGGCAAAAATGGTTATCTCGCTTGGGGGATTATGCACTTCCGCAAGCAATAGCATTTTGTGACGCTAAAACGAACGTGACAGGACTTCATGTTCATTCTTAGGGGTATCTTTTGGGATACCTCTTTTTTGGGTAATGGGTAATTGGTAATTGGTTCTTTATTACTGAGGGGAAGCAACCGGATTTCTATCCAAAATGTTAATCTTCCCTCTCACTCCCTAGAGAAACCCGGTTTCTAGACACTTAGGTTCATATACCGCTCTCAACTCAAACATGAACACCTATACTTGGATAGAAAAATCCCTCAAAACCATCCATAAAGCCAACTGGTATCGCGCTGTTAAGCCCTTGTCTGGTCGCGCAGGTGCAATAATAGAGTTGGATGGGCAACCCGTGATTAACTTTGCCAGTAACGACTATTTGGGACTCGCTGGCGATGAACGGTTAATCCAGGCCGCAGTAATCGCCACTCAACACTATGGTACAGGAAGCACTGGATCACGGCTACTCAGTGGCCATCGGGACTTGCATCGGCAATTAGAACTGGCGATCGCATCCTTAAAACAAACTCAAGATGCGATCGTCTTTAGTTCTGGATACTTAGCCAATATTGGCACAATTGCCGCTTTAGTCGGGCAACGAGACCTAATTCTCGGCGACCAATATAACCATTCTAGCCTCAAAAATGGCGCAATTCTAAGCGGTGCAACCGTGCTAAACTATCAACACTGTAACCTCGAAGACTTAGAACAACAATTAAAACAAAATCGGACTAATTATCGCCGTTGTTTAATGACCACCGATAGCGTCTTCAGCATGGACGGCGATCTCTGTCCTCTCCCCGAATTATACCACCTTGCCGAACAATTTAACGCCATGCTCCTCATAGACGAAGCCCACGCAACCGGGGTATTAGGCAAAACCGGGGCAGGAGTCGTAGAACATTTTAATCTCACCGGAAAACCCTTAATTCAAATCGGCACACTCAGCAAAGCATTAGGCAGTTTAGGCGGTTACGTCGCCGGAGAAAAACTATTAATTGATTACCTGCGAAACCGCGCCCCAACTTGGATTTACACCACCGGACTTTCCCCCGCAGATACCGCCGCAGCCTTGCAAGCCATTAAAATTATTAAAAATGAACCAGAACGCATACACAACCTTTGGCAAAATGTCAAGCAAATTAAAACAAAATTAACTCAAAAATACACAATTTTACCCTCCGAATCTCCCATTTTATGCCTAGAGCAAAATAACCCCACCAAAGCCCTAGAATTTGCCCAAAAATTGCAAACAGGAGGCATTTTTGTACCAGCCATTCGCCCTCCCACCGTCCCCACCAGTCGCCTCCGTTTCTCCATCATGGCCACCCACAGCCAAGCCCATTTAGACCAACTTTTCCAACACCTTGAGCTTGAAAAATAAGCCCTCATCTATGGTAAAATCTTCCGTAGTAAGCCCTTTAGGACTTCTATCTAATTATTCCATCCAATTAACCTGAAATTGGCCATTATCTTTAATATCAAATATTAAGCGTTTGTAGTTGCTTTTGAATCTCCTCCCATTGAGGATATTCACCATAACAGAGAATTTTACATTGCTGTTGATAGGTGGTTTGTAGTTTTCGATTTAAGTTAGTATTCGGAACAATGGCGGGACTCTCTGCGAAGGTTTGAGGTGGGGTAATATAACCTTTGGAGAACGATTCTTGACTGATGCGATCGCAGTCTTTGAACGGTTCAGTTAGCGAAAGATGACTAAAATGAGCCGTTGCTGCATTTACTAAGTCGGAAAAATCAGGATGTTCAAATAACTTCATTTTGCTTGCCAATCTTTTGCATATTTGAGACAACGTAACACCCCAAAATCAAAACGAGTCTGAGGATTTATGTTATTTTTTAATTGCTTTAATGAGCTATAATTACACCCTAATTCTTGACCAATTGCTCCTAAAATAGCTCGGACACGAGGGGGTTCTTCTAAAGCAATTTTAACCAACTTAGGGTAGCAAGATTGCTTCTGAAAATGCTCTAAAAGTAACTGTTTTGTTTGTTCTGGGGATAAGTCACTCAATTGACCTTTTTGCCGTAAAAAATCTAGAATTGCGGCTTCTTTTGGGGAGAGATTTTCCCAAGTTTTGGGACGATTTGTATAGAGTTTAACTCGTTCTCCTAAGAGTTTACGAGGAATACTGCGGGCAGTAGTCGCAAATTCTCCGGCAGGGGAATTTTGGGTCGTAAACCCTAGTAAACTAGATGCAGTAATTCCAGCAGGATGTAAAGTATAACCCTCTAAAAGCCGATGCAATCCAGATTGGGAAGGACGAGACTTTCCAAAACGAGTTTGTCTGGGGTGATAATAAATGCCTTTACTGATGCGCTGAATTGTCCCATCGGTGGCCAGACGGGATAAGGCTTTTGTCACCGCAGCAGGGGCGGATAAGTCGGCGAAATCTTTGGTTTGCCAGTATTGTTCGCCGTTATTGTGAATGCGTTGCCGAACTTGGGCAGCTACACTAGAACCTGTTGCTGGACTCATCACGAATAAAGCTAAATTGACTATACTGCTCGGGTTACAAGGCGTAAAACCCTCAACTGTATTTTAGCTTAACTGTCAAGTTTTGACCTATAAAAACCTGACATTTGAGAAAATCATTCAGAATTGAATTAAGGATGAAGGGATTCGTCTAATTGTGTTTCATCCATTTATGGAGGTTATTGAGAAACTGCGATATCACTCCCAACCCCCCCCTCTCAAGTTAAGATAGCAAGGATATTAGACTTGAGCGCAAAGGAAAAAACGCCTTGAATCGTTGGTGGCTACAATTTGAGAAATCTCCCCAATTCACACGCTGGTTTTCCCTGCTGTGGGTGGCTATACTTTGTGTTATTGCCTTTCTCTGGCAATTGGGGACAACCCCCTTACTCGACGAAACTGAACCGCTTTTCGCCGAAGCAGCCCGACAAATGACCGAAACGGGAAATTGGGTTACACCCTACTTTAACGAAGCCACACGCTTCGATAAACCGCCTCTGGTGTATTGGTTGATGGCCATTGGGTATCAAGTGATCGGGGTGAATGAATGGGCCGCCCGTTTGCCCTCTGCTTTAGCTGCGATCGCGCTAATTATTTTCAGCTTCTTCACCCTCCGAACCTTCGGCTTTGCCTCCCCCAAAGCCGCCCAAAACGAAGCCACCCCCACATCTCAGCGTCAACTGTGGTTCACCGCTTGGGTGGGATCAGCCCTCATGGCCCTAAACCTGCAAATGATGGCCTGGGGGCGAATTGGCGTATCGGATATGTTACTCACGGGCTGCATGGATGGATCATTACTCTGCTTCTTCTGGGGCTATGTCCAAGACGAAACCCACCCCCGGCCCCCCTCCTTCATCCCCAACCGTTGGTATATTGCCTTCTTTGTCCTCTTAGCCTTGGCCGTCCTCACCAAAGGACCCGTCGGCATCGTTATTCCTGGCCTCATTATTCTCAGTTTTCTCCTTTATCTGGGCAACCTCCCCAAAGTCTCAAAAGAAGCCGGATTAATCTTCGGATTTGGCTTATTTTTCCTCTTAACTATCCCTTGGTTTATCCTCGTCATCCTCGAAAACGGGCAAGCCTACATCGACTCCTTCTTCGGCTACCATAACCTAGAACGCTTTACCCGTGTGGTCAATCGTCACTCCGCCCCCTGGTACTTTTATTTCCTCGTGGTGTTCGTCGGGTTTATCCCTTGGTCCGCCTATTTACCCCTTGCGATCGCACGTCTCCGCGTCTGGCAACGTCACTACTGGCAACAACAACCCCGTAACGCCCAACTCGGCCTCTTTGCCTTCATCTGGTTTATCGCCATCTTCCTCTTCTTCTCCATCGCCGTCACCAAACTCCCCAGTTATACCCTCCCCCTCCTCCCCGCCGCCGCCATCCTAGTCGCCTTACTCTGGAGTGAAGAACTAAGTCAACCCCACCACGGCAACTCCAAAGGCTTCCTCGCCTCCATTCTCCTTAACCTCCTCTGCTGCATTGCCTTGGGAGTCACCACCTATTGGGGTGGACATTGGATCGGCTATGATCCCGCCGCCCCCAACATGGGAGAAACCATCCTAGAGAGTCCTTTCCCGAAAATTGGGGCCACCCTCTGGACCCTCACCACCCTCACCCTCCTCCTCCTGCTTCTCCGTCGTCGCTACTGGAAAGCCATTATCGGAGTCAACCTCCTTAGCTTTGCCCTCACCTTTGTCTTTGTCATTCAGCCCATATATTCCATCGCCATCCAACAACGCCAAGCCGCCCTCAAAAACCTCGCCCAAACCGCCGCCCAAGTCAAACAACCCCAAGACGAATTAATGATGATTGGCTTCATGAAACCCAGCATCGTCTTTTATGCCCAACACCCCGTCCTCTACTTCTCCCATACCCCCATCGCCCTCAAAGCCCTGCGAAAAAACGCCAATGACCTTTCCCCAGAAGACACCTTCCTAATCATCTCCCGACCTGAGAAAATTGAAGAAGCCAACCTACAACCCAAAGACTATCAACTCATCGACCAACAAGGAGAATATCAATTAGTCCGAGTCCAAGGCAGACGGTTTATCAGGGATAGGTGATAGGTGATAGTTGATAGTTGACGGTTGAACCACAAAGACACAAAGGACACAAAGGGGAGATGGGAGTCGGGAGTCGGGAGTCGGGAGATGGGGGAGATAGAGGAGATGGGGGAGATGGAGACAAACAACTAATAACCAATAACCAACAACCAACAACCAACAACCAATAACCAACAACCAATAACCAATTAAAAAAAAATGAGCAAATTCACCGATTTACAGGGGCATTGGGCAAAAGCATTTATCGAAGCCTTAGCAGAATCCAACATCGTCAGTGGCTTTCCAGATGGGTCATTTCGACCCAACCAATTCCTCAATCGGGCGCAATTTGCCTCACTCATTACCGGGGCCTTTAATAGCCCCCTGAAACGAGAAGCCATTCCCTTTCGAGACCTTTCCCCCGGGTTTTGGGCCTATAACGCCATTCAAAAAGCCTATCGCATGGGCTTCCTCTCCGGTTATCCCAATCAAGAATTTCGTCCCCACCTAGAAATTAGCAAAATTCAAGCCCTCGTCGCCCTCATCAACGGCCTCAACCTCCAACCCCCCGGCCATAGCGACATTCAACTGGCCGACTTCTACGACGACTGGCAAAACGTCCCCACCTGGGCCACCCCGGCCTTAAAAACCGCCACCCAACTGGGAATGGTGGTCAACTATCCCAACCTGCGACAACTGCAACCCAACCAAGCCGCCACCCGGGCCGAAGTCTCGGTGTTAGTGTATCAAGCCCTTGTCCAAACGGGGAAAATGACCCCCCTCCCCTCAGACTACCTCGTTCCCCCTCCGGCCCTTCCCACCGTCCCCGTTTCCCACCGTCGGGAGTTTCGCGGCGTTTGGTTAACCTCCGTCTGGAATGTCAACTTCCCCTCTGAACCCGGCCTCGACCGAGACGCGCAACAAGCCGAATTGCGCAAAATGCTAGACTTAGCCAAAGCCCTCAACCTCAACGCCGTCATCTGGCAAGTTCGCCCCCAAGGGGATGCCCTCTACGCCTCGGCCCGTGAACCTTGGAGTTATTGGTTAATGGGACGACAGGGAAAACCCCCCACTCCCTACTATGACCCCCTAGAATTTTTTATTGCAGAATGTCATAAACGCAACCTAGAAGCCCACGCTTGGATTAATCTTTATCGGGCTTCCACCAATAAAGGGAATGATGAGAATATTGCCCCCCACTTTGACGCATTGTATCCCGAAGCGGTTCATGATTACGGCAAGGAACGCTGGATGGACCCCGGTTTAGAACTAGCCCAGAACCACACCTATGAGATTGTGTTAGATATTGTCCAACGCTACGATATCGACGGGTTACATATTGATGACTATTTTTATCCTTACCCCGTCCAAGGGGAAGAATTCCCGGACCAAGACACCTATCAACAATACAAGGAGAATGGCGGAACGTTGAGTTTAGGGGACTGGCGACGGGAGAATATTAACACCATTATTCGCCGTTTAGGGGAGGGCATTCGTCGTGTTAAACCTCATGTGAAATATGGGGTAAGTCCTTTTGGTATCTATCGGCCTGGGCAACCGGAAGGCATTAATGGCCTTGATCAATATAATACCCTCTATGCAGACCCGAAAAAGTGGTTAGAGGAAGGTTGGGTGGACTATTTGGGGCCGCAACTCTATTGGAAAATTGAACAAACCCAGCAGAGTTATCCGGTGTTGTTGCAATGGTGGACGGAACACAACCCGAAGAATTTGCATTTATATGTGGGGAATAATTTAGTCCGTTTAACGAATAATTTTTGGGAGGCGGAACAGTACAAGCGACAGGTGGAAATTAGCCGCAGTTTTGCGGAACAGCAGTCTTTGGGCAATATTTTCTATCATATTAAGCCCTTGTTGGAGAACTGGTCAGATATTCAGCAAATCTTTCGTCAATTGTACCCCCAACCCGCCCTTGTCCCGGTGATGGAGTATAAACCCGGCCAACCTCCCGCCATTCCCCAGAATGTCACTGTGGTGGGGAATGAGTTAATGTGGGAGGCCAAAGACTCCTCTGAGGTACGTTGCTGGACGTTATACCGCCTTGTGGGGGAGGAATGGCAGTTAAAGACGATTTTCCCAGCTAATACGCGCAAAACCCCTATTGCGTCGGGGACCTATGCTTTGGCGGCAGTGAACCGCATGGCTTGGGAGAGTGAAGGGGTGAGAGTTGAGAGTTGAGAGTTGAGAGTTGATAATTGAGAGTTGAGAGTTGATAGTTGGGAGTTGGTCAACCACAAAGGCACAAAGGACACAAAGCAGTAAGTCGAATCGCAACCAACAACCAACAACCAACAACCAATTGTTAATTGTTAATTGTTATCTGTCCCGTTCCCGTTCTCGGATGGGAAATGGGGGGGCTGGGGCAGTGGCCGGGGTTTCTGTGAGTTGGCTTAATTCGTCATTAAAGTGTAACTCAGACCCTCCTCCGTCGGTGTGAAAGACCCACCGTTGATCCTCGCTTTCTACTACGACTTGCCAACCGAAAATGGCCTGCATGGTACAAGGTTGATTGGGGTCTGCTAGACCATAACATCCATCCCAGGTGCGGGGATAGGCTTCGGTGAGTTGTAGGGCATGGCGAGGGATGGAGAAACGACGGTTAATTTCTCGTAAGACGCGGTTTTGGATTCGCTTGGGTAAGACTTCTTTGCCATTTTCGAGACGGATGCGGTTTCCTTCGAGATCGGTGCGATAGTTGAATCGTTTTTGTTTGGCTTGGGCTTGGACAGACCACCCTTCGACTAGGGCTAAGGTACAGAGTTGGCCGGGCCAAGGTTCTCCGAGACAACCATTGGGCCAAGTTTGACGTTCTGCGTTGATGATTTCGACGCGAGAGGGGGGGAGATTAAACCGGGTGGCGATTTCTTGGGTGATTTGGTCGGCAATTTCTTGGGGGAGGTTGCTTTGGGGGGGATTGGGACGTTGGGCCAGTCGGACTTGGGTGGCCCCGTTCCACGATTCGATGGACCCAAAGGCCCCGTCATAAACGGCAGACCAAGCGTTCTCTCCGATATCTTGGGCAAAAAAGAGGTATTCTTGACCTGTTTCGTTGATATAGTCGGAGCAGGAGTGGCTATTAAACCCGGATACTTTGATTTCTTGGGGGCCTTGGCCTTGGAAGTATTGGTGAACTTGGACGGTGACGGTGTTCTCCTCAATGTGGGTGACGGTTCCCATAAAGACGTATTGGGTGTTGGCGATTCGTTCGCTGATGGGGGTGGGTTGACTCCCTGGAAAGGGACTACAGGCGAAGGCGGGGGGGCTGATGATGCCGGATGCGATCGCAAGTGAACCGACAAGTGAACCCGCAACCATCCAAGCAGATCCGGAAAGGGTGAATGCAGACATAAAGTTGAGTGTGTGAGGAATAAACTAGAGAGAATGACGCAAAACCCCACTAGAGGTTTCGCCTATGCTAAATCAAATAACAAGAGTTCTGCATCCTCTACTGCTTTTAGATGTAACGAACTTTCTTCACTAATCGCAACTCCGTCTCCGGTATCGAGGGATGTTCCGTTCACTTGTATCCCTCCTCTGGCGACTTGTAGCCAAGCATGACGTTGGGGATTAATGTGGTAGGTAGTGGAGTCCCCTGAGTGTAAAACCCCTGCATACAAGGCGATATCTTGATGAACGGTGACAGCACCATTTTTCCCATCTTTGGTGGCGACTAAATGGAGTGTTCCGGGGTCTTTTTGCACCGGAAAATTTTTCTGTTCATAACTGGGTTGTAGTCCTGATGTGTCGGGAAGAATCCAAATTTGCAAGAGGTGAACGGCCTCTTGGGGAGACTGATTAAATTCACTGTGTAAAATGCCTGTCCCTGCACTCATCCGTTGGACTTCTCCAGGTTGAATAATTGACCCATTACCAATATTATCTTTATGTTCTAATGCTCCGTCTAGGACATAGGTGATAATTTCCATGTCTCGATGGCCATGAGTCCCAAATCCTTGTCCCGGTTGCACCCAGTCTTCATTAATCACTCGTAAACTTCTAAATCCCATATAGTCGGGGTCATAATAATTGGCAAAGGAAAAGGTGTGATAGGTGTCTAACCAACCATGATTAGCATGACCTCGATCTGCGGATTTCCGAATTTTAATCATGATTTTGTTCTCCTGATCTTAGGGGTTGCTGAAAAGGTGTTTATTTGCTTATGAGGGAAGGGAATAGGAAACAGGAAACAGGAAATAGGGAATAGGGAATAGGGAACAGGGAATAGAGGGATCAGAATCGGTTAAATTTTGGTGCTTATTAACTATTCCCTATTACTATTATTTATTCCCCTATTATTTATTAACTATTTCCTATTACTATTACCCATTACCTATTATTTATCACCTATTCCCTATTACTATTATCTATTCTCTATTATCCATTACCTATTCCACCGCTTTGTAGCTTCTGCAACACGCTGGCCAAGGGATTCTGCGGTGAGGCGATCGCTCTGTTCAATCATCACTTCTTTTTGATTAGCATTAGGCGTAAGATTGCCCATCGCGCCTAAAAATCCGCCCAAACGATTGATGCCTGTATCAGGGTTGGGCATCTCTCCTAAGCCTACCCAAATCATACCATGTTGAGCCGCATTGGTGGCTAAATAAAGCAATGTTCCTTGTTTATCTCCACTGGGAGACCCGGAATGGGTAAATCCTGCGGCGATTTTATCTTTCCATTTACGAGCAAACCAAGCAGCACTGGCTGCATCAATAAAGGCTTTAAATTGTGAAGCAATTCCCCCCATATAAGTGGGAGACCCAAAAACAATAGCATCGGCGTTTTCTAGTTGATTTAAGGTATCTGAATCATTCCAGCGACCTTGATTGACTTGTTCTCCAGTAATGCGTAAAAGTTTGACATTAGTATCAGCAACCTTCCGCACTCCATCTGCAACGGCTTCCGCCATTAAATGGGTATGACCTGACCCAGAAAAATATACAATGGCAATTTGAACCATGAGAAACACCTCCAATTAATTATTTTTTTATTGATTTTTTATCTCTAAAATTACTTTATACTAGATACGGTCAAAAAGAAAGTAAGCACTAAAAAGTAAGGTAGTATCTAAAAAGATACTAAGGAGAGTCTATGGTGAAATCAATTCAACACAAACCGATCACTTGTGCAGTGGAAACCACCCTACGGGTGATTGGGGGACGGTGGAAAGTCTTGATTTTGCGGGAGTTGTTTCAAGGAGTCCGACGGTTTGGGGAGTTGCAACGGGCCTTAACAGGAGTTACCCAAAAAATGCTAACTCAACAACTGCGGGAACTGGAAGCAGATGGCATTGTCCATCGAGAGGTTTATCCGGTTGTCCCTCCCAAAGTAGAATATTCTCTGACCCCGTTAGGTGAAAGCCTCGACCCCATTTTACAGGCGATGCACGACTGGGGAGAAAACCACGCGCTGGATGTGAAACAGGACAACACCCCCTAGGATATTATGCAAAATACCCGCTTAACGACACTGACCAATTTAGCTGGCGATCGCATTTTACAATTAATCAATAACCCTTGGCGACGGGTGTCTATTCTTCTACTGGCATTTTTGGGAGGGTTCTTCGGGGGAAGTGCCATTACTAGCACAACGGGACAATTAGCCATTTTAGACGTTCCGGCTGCCGGGATAACGCTTTTAGTCACAGAAGTGATCAGTCGTTTTGTTTATTCCCAAAAGCGCATTGTTCGTGGTGGAGTTGCGGCGAGACGAACGTTTTTTTGGGATGTGCTAAACAGTTTAAAAATGGGGGTTATTTTTGGCTTATTCTTAGAAGCCTTTAAGTTAAATTCTTAAATTGGGTAATTGGTAATGGGAGATGGGGGAGATAGGGG